>JANXNO010000500.1 GCA_025354075.1 Burkholderiales bacterium
GCGCTACCTCGGTAAGGGCGTCCTGAAAGCGGTCGAATACGTCAACACTGAAATCGCCGAAGCCTTGCTCGGCCTCGACGGGGAAGAGCAAACGCGCATTGACCACATTCTGTGCGAACTCGACGGCACCGAGAACAAATCCCGCCTCGGTGCGAACGCGATGCTTGCCGTTTCATGCGCGGTCGCCAAAGCCTCCGCCGAAGACGCTGGCCTGCCGCTATATCGCTACTTTGGCGGTGCCGGCCCGATGAGCCTTCCAGTGCCGTTGATGAACGTGATCAACGGTGGCGCGCACGCCAACAACTCGGTGGACTTGCAGGAATTCATGATCGTGCCGGTCGGCGCGCCGAGCTTCAAAGAGGCGCTGCGTTGGGGCGCAGAAGTATTCCACACACTCAAGAAAATTATCGGTAACAAAGGCTGGCCGACGCAGGTGGGCGACGAGGGCGGCTTTGCTCCAGACTTGAAATCGAACGAAGAAGCGCTGACGTTATTGATGCAAGCTATTGAGACCGCAGGATACAAGCCGGGCGAACAGATTGCGCTCGCGCTGGACTGCGCCGCGAGTGAGTTTTACAAGGACGGTAAGTACGTGCTCGAAGGTGAAGGCCGCTCACTGAGCAGCGCGGAACTCACCGATCTGTGGGCTGATTGGGCGGCGCGTTATCCGATTATTTCCATCGAAGACGGCATGGCCGAGGGCGATTGGGCCGGCTGGAAACTGCTGACAGATAAGCTTGGCAAAAAAGTGCAATTGGTCGGCGACGACATCTTTGTCACCAACCCGAAAATCTTCCGTGAAGGCATCAAGCAGGGCATCGCCAACTCAATCCTCATCAAGATCAACCAGATCGGCACGTTGTCAGAAACCTTCGCAGCGATTGAGATGGCCAAGCGCGCGGCGTACAGCAACGTGATTTCGCATCGCTCGGGCGAAACCGAGGATTCGTTGATTGCTGATTTGGCCGTTGGCACCAACGCGGGTCAGATCAAGACGGGCTCGTTGTCGCGCTCGGATCGTACTGCGAAATACAACCAGCTCATCCGCATTGAAGAAGACCTCGGCGACATTGCGAGTTACGCTGGCGCAGACGTGTTTTCGCGCTTCGCACGATAGCCAGTGAATGCCACTGCGCGCTCGCCAGCAACGGATTCCAGCATGATGGGACGCGTCATCTTTGCTGTGCTGGTGCTCATGTTTTTGGGCTTGCAGTACAAACTGTGGTTCGACAAAGGCTCGGTGCCGCGCGCCCATGCGCTTGAGCAGGACTTGGCTGATCTGAAAGCCAAAAACGAAGACGCCAAGCAGAAAAACGCAGTGCTGGAAGCCGACGTGCGCGACCTGGAAAAAGCGGGCGAAGCCATCGAAGAGCGCGCTCGTAGTGAGCTGGGTATGGTGAAGAAAGGCGAAACGCTGATTCAGGTGAAGGAATTGCAGCCGCCAGCGGCGTCGATTCCGAATACGACCGCAGCGCCAACTGCTCAGAAAAAGCATTGACACAACGTGTAGAAGCGGCTTGCCGCGACCCATGCCTCATGCGTGTATTCAGGGAAGAATTGATGCTGAACTGCGAGTCGCGGCAAGCCCCTCCTACAA
>JANXNO010000555.1 GCA_025354075.1 Burkholderiales bacterium
ATCAACTGTGCGCGGGCGATCACCACGTCGTCGTTCGGATGCAGGCGGATCGTGAGTTGAGCGGCTGTGAACATGGCAAAGCTTCGAAACAAGTGCGATTCCTAATGCTACGTCGTTCCTATAATGCGGTGCGCCTCATGAACGATTTAGCGATTCAAAGGTTGCAAAGATTACAAAGAGGAAAGCAATGACGGATCGTCTCAAGGGAAAAGTAGTGCTGGTGACCGCAGCGGGTCAGGGCATTGGGCGCGCAGCCGCGCTGGCGATGGCCGCAGAGGGGGCGACCGTGTACGCCACTGATATCAACACCAAACAGCTGGAATCGCTGAACGCGCACGCGGGAATCGCCGCGATGAAGCTCGACGTATTGAACGATGTTGAAATCGTGAAAACGGTCGAATCATTGCCGCCGATTGACGTGCTGTTCAACTGCGCAGGATTCGTGCATCAGGGCACCATTCTTGAAACCAGCGACGACGATTGGAATTTTTCGTTCACGTTGAATGTGCGCTCGCAGTTCAAGATGATCCAAGCGGTGTTGCCGGGCATGATCGCCAACGGCGGCGGCTCCATCATCAACATGGCGAGCGTGTGCGGCAGCATTAAAGGCCTGCCCAATCGCTTCGTTTACGGCGCGACCAAAGCGGCCGTGATCGGCATGACCAAGAGCGTCGCAGCGGACTACGTCAAAGGCGGTATCCGCTGCAACGCCGTGTGCCCCGGCACCGTGGACACCCCATCGCTGCTTGACCGCATGACGGCGACTGGCGACGTTGAAGCGGCGCGCAAAATGTTCATCGCGCGGCAGCCGATGGGACGCCTCGCCAAAGCGGAAGAAATCGCGCCGCTGATCGTGTTTCTCGCCTCCGACGAGTCCGCGTTCGCAACGGGCAACGCGTACATGATTGACGGCGGCATCACCATTTAATTCACGATCACTCAAAGGGGACCATATGAAACTCATCCGTTACGGCAAACCGGGCCAGGAAAAACCGGGCCTTATCGACAGCGACGGCAAAGCGCGCTCGTTGGCTGATGTCATCATCGACTGGAACGGCGACACGCTGCATCCAAAAATGCTGGCGAAAATCGCCAAAATAAAAACGGCATCGCTGCCGCTGGTGAAGCCTAAAACGCGTCTCGGTTCGCCCGTCGCGCGTCCACAAAAATTTATCGCGATTGGTTTGAATTTCACCGATCACGCGATGGAAACGGGCAATCCGATTCCGAAAGAACCGGTGGTCTTCAACAAGTGGACAAGCTGCATTGTCGGGCCGAACGATGATGTGATGCTGCCGAAAAATTCGGTGAAATCGGATTGGGAAGTGGAGCTGGGTGTGGTCATCGGCACGCAAGCGCGGAACGTCAGCAAGAAGGCCGCGCTTGATCACGTTGCGGGCTATTGCCTGATCAACGACGTGTCCGAGCGCGAATTTCAAATGGAGCGCGGCCAGACCTGGGACAAGGGCAAAGGCTTCGACACCTTCGGCCCGATTGGCCCGTGGCTGGTGACAGCGGACGAAGTGGGGAATCCGGGCAAGCTCGGGATGTGGCTGGAAGTGAACGGCGTGCGCCAGCAAACCGGCAACACCAAGACCATGATCTTCGACGTGGCGACCATCGTGTCCTACTGCTCGATGCTGATGACGCTGGAGCCGGGTGACATCATCACCACCGGCACGCCGCCGGGCGTGGGACTGGGCAAGAAGCCGAATCCGGTGTTTCTCAAGGCGGGCGACGTGATGACGCTGGGCATTGAAAAGCTCG
>JANXNO010000588.1 GCA_025354075.1 Burkholderiales bacterium
GGAACGACCAGACCGATCAGGACTCGCTACCCGAATACCCGATCCTCGACGAAATCATGTCGCTCTACATGGAGCACAACCTCTCGGCCGCCGACATCAAGACAAAGGGCCTGCCTGCGGCCGATGTCGACAAGGTGGTGCGGCTGCTGCGCATCAATGAGTACAAACGGCGGCAGGCTCCAGTGGGGCCGCGTGTCACGCCGCGTGCGTATGGGCGGGATTGGCGGTATCCGATTACTAGCGGGTGGCGGGAGTAGTCCGCTGCTTTGATCATCACATTAGGATTCACCAATGCCTCCAATCTCACTTACTGATACGGCCAAAGTACATGGCGGCCCTGAGCTTAGCAATGCGGCGCTGCTCGACTTTTGGCGCTGGGGGTACAGTGATTTATCAGACGATGACGTCAAAGGCGCGTTTGCTGAATGGATTGTCCAAAAGCTTTTAGGAATCGCAGCAACTCGCCGAATTCTGTGGGCAAACAGTGATCTCATCACGTCCAGTGGGGTGAGGATTGAAGTGAAATCCTCAGCGTACTGGCAGTCGTGGAAATATCTAGACGAGAGCGGACAGCCGTTAGCTAAAGCGTTGCATGAACCAACGAGTAGTCGAGGAAAAATAAGATTCACGGGACTGATGGCCGGAGATTCAACGCAAACAGACAGGTCAAAAAAAATGGACTTTAAGTCTGACTTATACGTCTTTGCGTTTCAGAACGAAACGAATTTGGATCGGTGGAACGCGCTAGACCTCAGCCAATGGGAGTTTTACCTTGTGACGAGGCAAAAGCTAGTTGACCGAGGATGGAAGTCAATCTCGCTCCAGACGCTGTACAACGAGTTTGGTGCTCTATCGGCTGAACGGCTCTCTGTACTTGGTCGCGAGGCCATAGCTAATGTTGAAGCCGAGTCAGAAGCTAAACAAACGGGTTAACCACCTCAAGCCCACCAAACCGACGCCCGTGCTGCATATCCTCGCTGTACAGCTTGCCGCAGCGGGCTTCGACGGCGGTTTGCACGATGATCGCGTCGTACCAAGCAAAGCTGTGCGCCGCGCAAAGCGTCCACGCAGCAACAATCGTGTCGAGCGTTGGCGCAGTCATCGTAAACGCCGACAAGCCGCCAAGTTGCTGGTGAAGCATCGCGTGGGGCGTGTTTTTGCGTTTCATGGTGTTGACGAATTCACCCGCGACCTGCGGCGAAATAATTACGTCGTCGCTTTCCCTGAGCAGCGTCTCAATCAATTGCACCGCGATCCGATGGCGCTCGGCCTCGGCACTGTCGTGCGCGTAGACGAGAATATTGGTGTCGAGAAAAACGCGCACGCGCTATTGGCCAGTTAGCGTGTTGATGTGGAAGCTTCGCTTTCTCCGGCTGCGAACGCTACGTTCGCCACCGACGGCGTGTCAGGCAATTGTCCGATGCGCATCAGCCGCTGCATGCGCGGGTCGCTGTCGTACATCTCCTGGCGCGTCATGCGCGCCGTTGGCTCGGTTGAGTGAAACGTGCACTGGGCTAAGTTCTCGCTCCATTTCGCAGCGCGATCAGCACGACGGGATGATTCGTCGACCATGCTTTCGATGAAAGTTCGCACCAATGCGTTGACGCTCGTCCCCTGTTCGAGCGCCAATATGCGCGCTTTGCGCAGCAGGTTTTCGTCGATGTTGAGGGTGAGGTTGGTCATGGTTCTGTCGTCAAAAGAATGAACACATAACAAGTGTAGCACGGGTTATGTGTTTAAGCATACTGATTTGACCGTGCCATTGGCAATACAGCAATCGAACATCACCATTAATTGACTTGGGCTAGCGCGTCATTATTGAAAAAGTCGAGTAACTACAATATATCGTTCTATCCCCCATGCAATAAGGGAATTAGCACAAAAGTCGTTTTCAAAACTGGACGAACATTGACGCGAGAATTCTCACTGAAATGACTCGCTTAGGCTAGGTTTTGCGCCCCTCCAGCCCAGCACCCAAAAGCGGGTTGGTGCCCGCAGCGTTGCCGCGTTTTACGCCTTCAATTTCAACAATTTGTCGCGCAACGCTGTGAGCCGCTTTGGGTCGGGGCTTTGCTCGATGGCGGTGAGTGCTGCGTCAGCGATGTCGGCAGCACGGCGAGGTTCACCGAGCGCGAGCCACAGCGCGCCGGATTCGACGCTGGCTCGCAGCCCTGAGAACTTGGCGGCGTCGATCCGCACGGTGGCGAGCAGCGCCTTCGCGGTGGGCGCGTCGTTGCGAAGCTGCGCCTCGCGCGCCCGCAAGAGGGTAATTGCGATGTCGCTTTCGGGGCGTCTCCGTATTCGCAAATCATCGTACTTCGCCAGCGCTGCACTGAGCCGGTTCCCATCGCCCGCTGCGGCGGCAACGCGCGCATCGAGCATATGGCGAAACCTCGCGGGTGCGCCGAACGCTTGTGTGTCGATCAGCAGCAATTGGTCGACGCTCTGTTGTGCGGCTTTTATATCGCCCAGATCCAATTGCACGTCTGTCACGCAGCGCAACATCTCGGGCGCAGAATGGACGTCGTTTGCGCCACGCCCTTTGTCAGCAATTTGCTTAGCGCCCAGCGCGATTTCGAGGGCGCGAGGATCGGCGCTCGCCGCTGAAAGCAAACGCGCACGATGGCAGCGCGCAGACAACGCCTGGGGAAAGCCCACGCCACCGACCTGCTCACCGAGCACGCGTGCGCGCTCATAGGCAGCTTCAGCCGCCTCGACGCTCAAACGCTCCTCCAGCGCTGCGCCGAGCACTTTTTCTAGTCCTATGCCTTCCAACTTGATGCCCGACGGATCTTCACGTACGAGGCGCGCGCCTTCGGCCGCCGTCTGTTCGGCTTCGCGATAGCGGCCCGCCAACGACAGGGTGTAGGCCCGGTACGCCATGAGCGAAGGCATGGATACCTCGGCTGGTTCGGGGTACGGCTTGCGCAGCGCAATCGCGCGATCAAGCTCCGCGACCCCTTCATTCATTAATCCTTTGCCGTCGGCGAACACCTGCGAGCGGGCGAGGTGCAGCCCAATCTGAGTTTCCGGCGCATGCGGATTGTCGGGGGTCGCCAGCGCCTCTGCCTCGGCGAGCAGCGCCAGAGAGGCGTCGGGCTCAATTTCCAACAAGTTGTGTGCGGCTTGCGCGAAGAATTCGGCGTCGCTGCGTTTGACGCCGCGCGCGCGCATCGCATCGATCACCGCTTGCGAGAGTTTGCGCGAATCGCTTTGCAAAAAAAGCGTTCCGTAGATGGACTCAAGCGTGACCAGCACGGCAATACGCGCCTCCGGTGCCATCTGTTTGTCGGCAAACACGCGATCACGCGACGCATCGAGCAATTGCTGGGTGGTGCGCTGCCGCGCGATATTGGCCTCTGCCTGGCTGGCAGAGCCACCCGAGAGCACGCCCACCATAAAGTCCTTCAGCGCGGTCGCAGTCGCCGTCTCTTCGCGCGCTTGCCGTGCCTGAGCCGCCGCCTCGCGTGCCTGCCACAACGCCACGCCGCTGCCCACCACCAACGACATCGCTGCGACTGCGCCTAGCGCCGTGGCCAGCTTGTAGCGCGCAACAAATTTCAGCGCCCGATAGCCCATCGATACAGGCTGCGCGGTCACCACCTCGTGATTGAGGTGACGCTGAATGTCCTCGACCATCGCGGCTGCCGTGCTGTAGCGCTCGGCGGGCGCTTTGCGCAACGCCTTGAGCACAATGGCATCAAGATCACCCGTCAGCGCCGCCTGCAAGGCTTTTGGCGTACTCGACCGTGCGCTGGCGACGACGGCATTCAATGACACGGCAGCGGGCCGCAACGGATCGCCGCTGACGATCGCCTCCTCCATCGCCGCGCGGGAGTTTTGCCGTGGCGCATACGGCAGCCGCCCTGGCAACAATTCGAACAACAACACGCCCAACGCATAAACGTCAGAGGCAATGCCGACCGGTTGCTCCAGAACTTGCTCTGGCGAGGCGTAGTGCTGGGTCAGCGCGCGACCGGTGAGCTGTGTCAAATCGGGCGCGCTGAACGTAGGCTCGTCGATCAGTTTGGCAATTCCGAAATCGAGTAAGCGCACATCGCCCAAGCTCGTCACCAAAATATTCGACGGCTTCAGGTCGCGATGAATCACCAGCAGCCCGTGCGCATATTGCACGGCGGTGGCAACCTGCATGAACAAGCGCAACCGAGCGGTGATGTTGAGTTTATTGGCATCGGCGTACGCGGTCAGCGTGACGCCCTCCACATATTCCAACACCAGATACGGCTGCCCGCTCTGAGCGGTGCCCGCGTCGTAGAGCCGCGCAATGTTGGGGTGATTGAGCGCAGCAAGAATGGATCGTTCGCGCGCAAACCGTGCCGCCAGTTTGCGTGCATTAACATCCGAGTTCGGCAGTTTCAACGCCACCTGCCGCATCAACACACCATCAGCGCGCTCAGCCAACCACACCACGCCCATGCCACCGCGCCCCAAGGGCTTAAGCAAACGATACGGGCCAATCTCGTCGCCCGCGTGCTGATCAA
>JANXNO010000590.1 GCA_025354075.1 Burkholderiales bacterium
CGAACGACATCGTTGGACTCTTTTGCGATAGCCGGAAACTTGTCGTTCGGTCTTTTCTAAGCGTTCACCTACCAATCGCGTTCGAATTCCTCTCAGGCGGCCTCGATGAAAAACAAATCGATCAATTCATAGGCACTTCGAGTTTTTCACGATACATCGCAGCAAAAGAGGAGGTGAAGAGTCCTGTCGTAGCGTTGGCGGACAAGTACGCGGTACTTGACGAGCGACTCAGGACAAAAGCCGCAATCGCTTTTTTCACCGCGCTGCTGCAAGACGGAGTGGTAGCTGAAGAAAAGCTAGTAAACGTTTTGAATGCGCATCCGGCGCTCGTCACAGCATCCACTCCACCGTGGAGAAAACTCTGGTTCTGGCGCGATCTGCGCGAAACCGAAATTGAATCGTTGGCTCAAACCGTGCGACAACAATTGACTTCTGGAGAGTTCGACGACTTGTACCCTCTGCTGCATGCAACCGGAACGTTAATGTCGCTTGCCGTGCGTGGGATGACTACCAGCATAGCCGTACAAGAAGCACTTTTGCTAGGGAAAAGCGCTATTGAAACGCTCGCAACGAAGAAAAATTTGCACGACTTTGAACGTGTTGGCGATTTCCGTGTGGACGTTACAAGTGGTCACGACGGATTAGGCTTCTCATCCGACATTCCGGAGTTCACAGAACTTGCCAACTATGCAAACAAACTGCGCGGGCAACAATACGAAACTTTTTTGACGAGTAAGAGCGACGGTTTGCTGAGCTTGCTAAGCACCGATGCAGAAGCATTCGCTGAAAACGTTTCAGCGCTAAATCATGTTTTCTCTCGTAAACCGCTATTTTCTCGATTTGGCGTTGACGCTTTTCTAACTTGCATACGGGCACAAAAAACTGTGGCTGCCTATTGGGACATCTCGACTGGGCTAGAGCGTCGATTCATCGCTTCGAATACAGAGGTTTACCAAGATTTGCTACCGGAGCTCCCGTTCTTCGAAGCGCTTGACTCAGCCTTAACCAACGAGGAGCAAGCGGGTAAGTATGGTCGCGTCGAAAGACGAGGTCTTCTGGATTTTCAAGCCAGAGGTCTCGCGCATGCCATTGCGCAGCTTCGTAGCTGCAAAGAGAAGCTTGATGAGCAGCACTGCGCAAGCAAAGGCTAGCAGTCCAATTTCATCACCCCAATGCGAATCCAAGTAAACGGAATCAACCTCTTCTTCGACACAGAAGGCGCATCCCTCCGCGTCAACGGCAACACCATGCGCGAAGTGCCAACGGTCATCCTCCTCCACGGCGGCCCCGCCGCAGACCACTCGATTTACAAGCCTGACTTTACGGCGCTGACCGATGTGGCGCAGGTGATTTATCTGGATCATCGGGGCAATGGGCGCAGTGATGATGGCCCGCCGGAACTTTGGACGTTGGCGCAGTGGGCGGATGATCTGGTGGCGTTTTGTGATGCGCTGGGGATCGTGAAGCCTGTTGTTTACGGCGCGTCATTCGGTGGCATGGTGGCGATGACTTATGCGACGCGGTATCCCGAGCATGCGGGCAAGCTGGTGCTGGTGAGCACGTCGGCGCAAGCGACGTCACACACGGACGCGAAGATTGCGATGTTCACTCGCCTCGGTGGTGCGGCAGCGGGCGAGCTGGCGCGGCGGCGTTTTGTCGAGGGCGATACCCGTCCGGCGTTGCTTAAGGCGTGGATTGAAGTCGCGTTTCCGTTCTACACGCAGACGCCGCTGGACGCGGACTTGTGGAGCCGCATCGTGATGAAGCAGCCGGTGCGCGAGCGCTTCTTCGGTTCTGGTGGCGAAGGCCGCACGATGGACATGTTGCACGAACTCTCGTGCATTCAATGCCCGACGCTGGTGATGGGCGGCGCGCTTGATCCGATGCTGCCGATTGAGTGTCAACGCGACATCGCCGCCGCGATTCCTCCGCATCTGCTGCGTTATCGCGAGTTTGCGAACTGTGGTCACGGCGTGATTCCGGATGCGCCGGTTGAGGCGATGGCGTTGCTGCGCGAGTTCATTGCGGCGTAGGGGCTTAAACGGTCTCGTTGTGCAGTTCATCTTTTCTTGTAAAGCCCCTTTCCGTATGGGCTTAACCGCCAATTTTTGCTACTCTCGACTTTCGCCTTAAACCATGCCTTAGCCCATATTGAACGGTACTTTCAGCAAAGAGTTGATGACACTTTGTCAGATACGCCAATCCTGTGCGGCCCGCCCTAATCACATAGATGTATGACCCATTGCAGCGGCGCTTGCAACACTACGCTGTGAGCATTTTTCAACTCCCGTAGCGCATTTCACCGACTTAAAAAGCAGCGCAACTAAACCTGTCAAAGAAAAATTAAACATGCCTAAATTACCGCGAATCCGCCTCACTAAGTCTCCGCTCGTTGCCCTGCTTTACCTCGCGGCGCTTACCGGGTGCGTATCCGCGCCCACAACCTCCCGCCCCATTGCCACACCCGCGCCCAGTTACACCTCCAGCTACTCCGACCGCTTGCCTTGCGTTGATCGCATTGGTCGCTGTTTTGATGCGACGATTGGCGGCAAAGCGGTGGTGGTGATTGCGGAAAAGGCTGAGTTTGAATCGCTCAAGGCGATGTTGAAAACACTCAACAGCAACGTGCGTGACGTTTATTGGAAAGTGCTGGAACCGGTGGACGGCAAGGTCGCGCTGGACGTGGTGACGCGGGCGAATGCGATGGGCGCGGAGCTGGTGGGCGCGCCGCAGGAGGAGCCTGATGTGACCGTGTATGCACTCGATGGGCAAAACTTGGAGAGCGAGACCGAGCAGGTAGCGCGCAAAGACGTGCGCGTGAACGGGCAACCCGTCGTCACGCAACAGGAAACGTTGACGCAGGACTTTTTGCCGTCCGGTCGCTATGCGTTTGCCGTGAAGCACATCGGCGTCAAAAACTGGGATCGCAAATGGGTGTTTTTGACGGTACGATAAGCCGCTCTTTAAGCGAGTAGAAAACTTCATGTCCACCGAGCATTTTGACGTTTTGATCATCGGCGCGGGTCTTTCGGGGATCGGCGCGGCGCGGCACTTGCAAATGCGTTGCCCGGATCGAACGTTTGCGATTCTGGAAGGTCGCGACAGCATGGGCGGCACCTGGGATTTGTTTCGCTATCCGGGCATCCGGTCGGACTCGGACATGTACACGCTGGGCTATTCGTTCAAGCCGTGGGAGGAGCGTAAGGCCATTGCTGACGGGCCGTCGATTCTCAAGTACGTTCGCGATACCGCGCATGAAAACGACATCGAGCGACACATCCGTTTTGGTCATCGGGCAAAGCGCGCCGAGTGGTCGACGGCGGACGCGCGATGGACGGTGGAAATCGTGCGTGGCGAGGCGAACGAGTGTATGCAGATCAGTTGCAATTTTCTTTTCATGTGCTCGGGGTACTACCGCTACGACGAGGGATTCACCCCTGATTTTGCGGGTGTTGAAACCTTCGCTGGTCGAGTGGTTCATCCACAACAATGGACGGATGACGTGGCCTACGCAGGCAAGCGCGTGGTCGTGATTGGTAGCGGCGCGACTGCGGTGACGCTGGTGCCAGAGTTGGCGAAACGGGCAGCGCATGTGACCATGTTGCAACGCTCGCCGACCTACATCGTGGCGCGTCCGTCGGAGGATGCGCTGGCGAACACAATGCGGCGCTGGCTGCCGGGCAAGCTGGCGTATGGCCTCACGCGCTGGAAGCGGGTGCTGCTGGGCATGTACATCTTCCAACTGTGTCGTCGCGACCCGGCAAAGGTCAAGCGCCTGATCGCGGGCGGTGTGCGTATGGCGCTCGGGCCAGACTACGATGTGGCGACGCATTTCACGCCGCGCTACAACCCGTGGGATCAACGCTTGTGCCTTGCGCCCGATGGTGATTTTTTTGCAGCGATCAAATCGGGCCGCGCTTCGGTAGCGACTGACGAGATTGTGCGAATTACCGAGACGGGCGTTCAGCTGAAATCGGGCGAGCATCTCGACGCGGACGTGATCGTTACCGCCACCGGGCTCAATCTGCAGGTGCTGGGCGGGATGCAATTGAGTGTGGACGGCGTGCCGGTTGATCCAGCGAAAACGCTCAACTACAAGGGCCTGATGTTCAGCGGTGTGCCAAACCTGGCCTCGTCATTCGGCTACACCAATGCGTCGTGGACCTTGAAGTGCGACCTGACCTGCGAGTACGTGTGTCGCCTGCTCAACTACATGCAAAAGCACGGCGTCAAGCAATGCACGCCACGCAACACCGACGCGTCCATCACCGAACAACCGTGGGTGGATTTTTCTTCGAGCTACTTTGCGCGATCACTACATTTGTTCCCCAAGCAAGGCTCAAAAGCGCCGTGGAAGCTCTATCAAAACTATCCCAAAGACGTCATGCTGTTGCGCTACGGCAAGGTGGATGATGGCGCGTTGCGGTTCGAATAACAGATGAGCCGTGATGGTGGGCACGGGGTGCCCACCCTACCCATAGGTGTTGCCATACGCTGCCTCACCTCCACGGCACCTACGCGCTTAAGCTTCGGCCATGCGCCATCCGCCATTGCTGCGCTTTTTCTTAGAGTATCGCGTCAGAAGTGGCCCCACAAATTTAGACAACGGGTTAAGGTGGAAACACTGAGTTAAACGAAGCTGGCGTAGGCTAGCGAAATTCAGGAGTTTTCAGAGATGAGTACGAAATTAGCGAAGAAG
>JANXNO010000596.1 GCA_025354075.1 Burkholderiales bacterium
CTCATGCGCATCGTCACTTTAAACGCCAACGGCATCCGCTCCGCTCACAACAAAGGCCTGGCCAAATGGATGAGCAAACTGCGCGGCTGGGACGTGTTCTGCCTGCAAGAAATGAAGGCAAATTTTGAGGATGTGCCCGAGGAAATGCTGCGGCCCAAGAAGAGTCACGGCCACTTTCATCCCGCCGACAAAAAGGGTTATGCCGGGACAGCGCTGTGGTCCAAACAAAAGCCGGTCAAAGTCGTGAAGGAATTCGGCGTCGGCGAGTTTGACAAGGAAGGCCGATACCTCGAAGCCGATTTCGGACACGTCGCGGTCGTCTCGCTGTACCTGCCGTCGGGCGCAGCAGGGCCGGAAAGACAGGCCAGCAAAGACCGGTTTTTGACCGAATTTCCGAAGCATCTGCAAGCGCTGCGCAACTGCGGCAAAGAGATCGTCATTTGCGGTGACTTCAATATTGCGCACAAAGAAATCGATCTCAAAAATTACAAAAGCAACAAGAAGAATTCAGGCTTCCTGCCGCATGAGCGCGAATGGCTGACCCATGTGTTTGATGAAATCGGCTTCGTCGACGTATTCCGCACATTGGATGAACGCCCCGAGCAATACACGTGGTGGAGCAACCGCGGCGACAGCTGGAACAAAAACGTAGGCTGGCGGCTGGATTACCAAATCGCCACACCGGGCATCGCAGCAACAGCGAAGGCGGCATCGATTTATCTGGAAGAACGGTTTTCGGATCATGCGCCGTTGATTATTGATTACGATTTTGCGTTGTAGCGGTTGGCGCGAAGCGCTACGAAGTCCCCTCTCCCCTCGCGGGAGAGGGTTGGGGTGAGGGTGGCTGGTGGCATACGCCACTGTTGTTGGAAACACAACCGCCCCCTCACCCTAACCCGTCTCGTCGCGGAAGAGCGGACAAAGCCGACGGTAGACAGGACTAACTTCACGCCGCATGCGACCTTTTTGCTGCAACGCGGCAAAATAGCGCCATGCTTCGTTTAATTGACTTAACCCTCGCCCAAGGCTCCGTGCCCTTGATCGAGCGTGCCACGCTTACCATCAACCCTGGCCGCAAGGTCGGCATTGTGGGTGCTAACGGCGCTGGTAAATCCACTTTGTTCGCTGCGTTGCGTGGGCTTTTGACCGCCGAGCGCGGCGATATTTCCATGCCGAATGGCTGGGTGATCGCGCACGTTGCGCAGGAAACGCCGCCCAGCGAATTAACCGCGCTAGAGTACGCGTTGGACGGCGACACCGAGCTGCGCAGCATTGAGGCCGCACTCGCTGCCGAGACAGATTCACCCAATCCCGACCCCGCCAAACACGGCGAAATCCTCGCGCATTTGTACGAGCAGATGGAGCACGTCGGTGGCTACGCAGCGCCCGCGCGGGCGGCGGAATTGTTGGCCGGTTTGGGCTTTGAGAACGAGATGCAGAGCCGCGCGGTGGCCACCTTCTCGGGTGGCTGGCGCATGCGGCTGAACCTCGCGCAAGCGCTAATGTGTCGTAGTGATTTGTTGTTGCTCGATGAGCCGACCAACCACCTGGATCTCGATGCTGTGATGTGGATTGAGGACTGGTTGTCGCGCTATGCGGGAGGGCTCGTTCCCGGCTGGGCCTGGACCTCGATTCGCCGCTCGACGTGATCGTCGCGGGGCTGGCCCGGGGCCGAACCGC
>JANXNO010000613.1 GCA_025354075.1 Burkholderiales bacterium
CTGGGATAAAGCTGGTATTTACAGTGAAGTCAACTATCGCCTTTTAATCACCCTAAGCCCAATTAGAATGGGCGTTGTAACAAAAAGCTATTATGAAAATTGCATTCGTATTTCCGGGCCAGGGCTCGCAGTCGGTGGGCATGATGGCGGGTTACGCTGGCCTTGCGCAAATTGATGAAACCCTTCGTGCGGCCGACGTGGCGCTTGGTGCGCCCATCACTGCGATGATGGCTGACGGCCCCAGCGAAGCGTTGAACATCACGACTCACACGCAGCCAGCAATGCTCGCTGCGGATGTCGCCGTATGGAACGCCTGGCTTGCCGCCGGTGGGCCCCAACCGTCGCTGCTCGCAGGGCATAGTCTCGGCGAATATGCAGCGCTGGTCGCCTCAGGATCGCTGGATTTCGCCTCCGCCATGAAGCTCGTCAAAGCCCGTTCACACGCCATGCAAGACGCCGTGCCCGCAGGCATCGGCGGCATGGCAGCTGTGCTCGGTATCGAGGCCGATCTGCTCGCGCAAGTTTGCGAGCAGGCAAGCGAAGGCGAGGTCGTATCCTGCTGCAATTTGAACGCGCCGGGGCAAATCGTAATTGGCGGTCACAAGACGGCCGTCGAGCGCGCGATGGCGCTCGCCAAAGCCGCGGGTGCCAAGCGTGCGCTGCTGCTGCCGATGAGCGTGCCCAGCCACTGCGAGCTCATGCGACCCGCCGCCGAAGCGATGGCACAAGCGTTGAACCAGGCCCATTTTCAGCCCCCGAAAATCGCCGTGCTGCACAACGCGACCGTCGACGTCGCCGGCGACGCGGCAGCCATTCGCCTGGTGCTCGCCGAGCAATTGTTCAAACCGGTCCGGTGGATCGAAACGATTGACAAAATGGCGATGCAAGGCGTGACTCACATCATCGAATGCGGCCCCGGCAAGGTCCTCGCGGGCATGGTCAAACGCATCGCGCCCGGCGTGACGTGTTTGTCACTCGCGGATAAGGCGAGTTTTGATGCTGCACTGATCCAGGTGTGCGCGTAGCCGGGTGATTGATTCGCCGCGTTTCAGATTTAATGCGTCGCGCGCCGGGCAAACCCGTGCAATCACACTCATCCGAGTGACGGATGCAGACCACGGGTGACAGGCGCATGCGGATGCCGGGTGAGCACGTCTGTTGCAATGGCTGCACCGATTCCAGCCGCGTCGGGCGCGTTGAAATAGCCATCCGCAAAAGTTGGGGACGCTCCGTGAACCGCGCCTGTGAAGAGCGCGCTTTCACCCACTTGCAGCTCAAGAAAATCGCATCCTGTGCCCGCGATACAGGCATGCAGGCTGGCAAAGTTGCAGATCGGTCCCGTGGGGTTGTGCGGTGCCGTTTGCACGTTATTTTTTGCAGCAAAGTCTGCGATGCGCAGCAGCGCGCCAATGCCGCCACAATACTTCACGTCGGGCATGATGGTGTCGTACAGGCCGCATTCAATGAATAGGCGAAAGCCCTCAACCTCAGACTGCATTTCTGCGCCGGCGAGCCGCACGTCCCGCGCGTTGGCGTATTCGCGGATCGCTCGGATATCTCTGTGCCAAGCGGGCTGTTCACTGATGGGGCATTCAAGCCAGTGCAATTGGCTTTCACGCGACTCGTCGAGCACGCGTCGCGCCGTTTTTGGCGTGAGTCGCCAATGGCAGTCAACCATCAGCTTGATATCGAATCCAACCGCCTCGCGCACCGCGCGGACGCGATCAAGTGCGGCGTCGATCAACGCGCCCCCCGCATCGGATTCTGCGTTGGTCGGCAGTACGCCGTCGAAGGGAGCCAGCTTGATTGCAGCAAATCCTGATGCGACGGCCGCTTTTGCACTGTTCGCGAATCCTGCGGGCGTTCGCAGCTGGGTGGCGCGATTGATGTTGGCGTAGACCGCGACGCTGGAGCGTCCGCCGTGACCGAACAGCCGCCACACCGGAAGCCCGGCCTCTTGTCCGAGCAGGTCAAGCAGCGCTTGCTCCGTCGCACTTTTGACCGAGTGCTCAATCAGTCCACCTGGCGAATGCAGATGCAGCGCGCAGGCAGCGGCAGCTTCGGCGATGGAGCCTACAGTGCGTTGCTGCAGTTCAGCCGCGAAAGTGACGGCGTATTCGCGCTGCAACGTTTCCCACGAATTAAGCGAGCATTCGCCCCAACCGATCCGACCGGACGCGGCTTCTAAGCGTATGAACGACCAGTTCGTTTTGCTGTTGACATGCAGAACGTGAAACGTGACGCTACGAATTTTCATGTGGCAAGCATAATCACCGGCCACCAACGGAACCTATCAGCAGGCTCAAAATGAAACAGATTTATGCGGCGCTGGGCGCGCTATGGATAGCGTGTGCCGCCATGGCGCAGCCTTTTCCGTCAAAATCAGTGAAGATCATCGTGCCGAGCACGCCGGGTGACGGTTCTGACATTCTGGCGCGTTCAATCGGGCAAAAATTGACTGAGCGCTGGGGGCAGCCCGTGCTTGTAGAAAACCGTCCCGGCGCGGGCGGCGTGATAGGCGCCGAGGCCGCTGCGCGCTCGCCCGCCGACGGCTACACCGTGATCATGGGCAATGCTGGATCGCACGCAATAAATCAGGCGCTGTATGCAAAACTGAGCTATGACGTAGTGCGCGACTTTTCGCCGATCACGCTGGTGGCCTCGGCACCGAATGTGTTTATCGTGAATCCGTCGGTGCCAGCCAAAACCGTCGCAGAATTCATCGCGCTGGCCAGAAAAGAGCCGGGTAAATATTCGTTTGCATCCGGTGGCAATGGCTCATCTGCGCACTTGAACGGCGAAATGCTTAATGCGTTCGCCGGGATTGACATGACGCATGTGCCCTACAAAGGCTCCAGCCCCGCCATTACCGACGTGATTGCCGGACAGGTTCAACTGATGATCGGTAATCTGCCTCCCATCCTGCCACACATTAAATCCGGCAAGGTGCGCGCCCTCGGCGTGACGACTACCACGCGTTTTTCGGCAACACCGGATGTGCCGCCGATTTCGGAAACAGTGGCAGGTTACGAATCAATGGCATGGTTCGGACTGTTCGCGCCCGCCGGAACACCGAAAGACGTGATCACTAAATGGCACAACGACACCGTCGCCGTGCTCGCACTGCCCGACATTCGCGAGCGAATTGTCCAGCTCGGCTTTGAGGTCGTTGGCAACACACCCGAGGCTTACGCTACGCTGGTTCGCAGCGACATCGCAAAGTGGCAACGGGTGGTTAAGGCCTCAGGTGCGAAGGCAGACTAGCGGGCGGGTAGTTCTTTGCGGTTCGCGCTGCGCCCGATCAACATCACCCCCATCACTGCGGAGCACAGCGAGCGCGTTGCGCCACTGGCACGGCTTTGCCTCATGCCCAAAACGGCAACTCGAAACACCGCGCGCTCATGTTCTAATGTTTCCTGATGCTGGAAGGCTTGGGGCCGTCCTTCGCGAAATCAGAGGAACGCTAGATGAAGGATAGAGTCACGCTTGTCACCGGAGCCACCCGCGGGATCGGGGCCGCTATAGCGAAAACGCTCGCTGAGTCGCGCGCGAAGGTGATCGGCACGGCGACCACCCAGGACGGCGCGGACAAAATTAGCGCGGCGCTGGCATCCTTTGGCGGTCGAGGTATTGTGCTGGACGTGACCGACGCGGCTGCCATCGACGCTGCCATCAAGAACATCGAATCGAAAGAAGGTTGCGTCGGCATTCTGGTCAACAACGCAGGGATCACGCGCGACACGCTGCTCATGCGCATGAAAGACGACGACTGGGATGCGGTGTTGGATACCAATTTAAAAAGCGTGTTTCGCCTCACTCGGGCGGTCAGCCGCGCGATGATGAAGGCGCGCTTCGGCCGCGTGGTCAATATTGGCTCGGTCGTGGGCTCAATGGGTAACGCCGGACAGGTGAATTACGCTGCCGCCAAGGCCGGCTTGATTGGTCTGACCAAATCTCTGGCAGCTGAGCTGGGGTCTCGAAATATCACGGTGAATCTCGTCGCACCGGGATTTATCGATACCGACATGACGCAGGGATTGCCCGAAGCACAACGCACCAAACTCGTTGAAATGATTCCGGCAGGTCGGCTCGGCAGCCCGCAGGACATCGCTGAAGCGGTGAAATTTTTGTGTGGCGACGGAGCAGGTTACGTCACTGGAACTACGCTTCATGTCAATGGCGGTATGTATTTCGCGTAAGTTCAGGGAAGATGCTGCCTGTTGCCCTGGGTTTAACTCGAAGTGCACTGACGCACAGGCGCAGCATTTCCTTTGTTAAAATTCCGGTTAATCGGCAGTTGCCGCTTTTCATAAAAGGATCCATCTAGGATTTGCCATGAGTGATATCGAAGCCCGCGTAAGAAAAATCGTCGCTGACCAATTGGGTGTGGCCGAAGGCGACATCAAAAACGAATCGTCATTTGTTGACGACCTCGGAGCCGATTCGCTCGACACCGTTGAACTCGTGATGGCGCTTGAAGAAGAGTTCGGCACCGAAATTCCGGATGACGAAGCCGAGAAGATCACGACTGTGCAGCTGGCGATTGATTACGTCACCTCGCACAAGAAATAAGCGCTGAAGAAACCAGGGCCCGCCCTTGAGCGTACAAACGAAGGCGGCCATAGTGCCGCCTTTTTTGTTTTTTTGAAAAGTAATCGACCATGACCGACTATGACAGTTAGACAGCGCCGCGTCGTCGTGACCGGGCTGGGTGTAATCAGCCCAGTGGGAATAGACGTTCCGTCCGCCTGGGATTCCATCGTTAACGGACGCTCCGGTATTGGCCTGATCACGCGCTTTGATTCCACCGCGTTTAACACCCACATCGCCGGCGAGGTCAAGGGCTTTGACCCCACGAAGTACATGTCGGGCAAAGAGGCGCGTCGGTACGACAGCTTCATTCATTACGGCATTGCGGCCGCCAAAGAAGCGCTGTCCGACGCTGGCATCGCAACGAACCCGGCGAACCCGGATCGCTATGGCTTGTCGATTGGTTCAGGTATCGGTGGATTGCCCCTGATTCAGGAAACGCATGCCGCCTACCTGGCAGGCGGCCCACGCAAAATTTCGCCGTTCTTCATTCCCGGCTCGATCATCAACATGATCTCCGGTTTGATTTCCATTGAGTACGGCTTTCAGGGACCCAATCTCGCGGTCGTTACTGCCTGCAGCACCGCCAATCATTCCATTGGCGAAAGCATGCGAAAGATTGAATACGGCGATGCTGATGTGATGGTCGTGGGTGGCTCTGAGGCTGCCATTTGTGAGCTCGGCATCGGTGGCTTCAATGCTGCGCGCGCCATTTCCACGCGTAACGACGATCCTGCCGGCGCAAGCCGACCATGGGACGTGGATCGTGATGGCTTTGTGCTCGGCGAAGGCGCAGGCGTGCTCGTTATTGAAGAGTATGAGCATGCCAAGGCACGCGGCGCAAAAATTTATTGCGAACTGGTTGGTTATGGTGTGTCGGGCGATGCGTATCACGTCACGGCACCACGCGAAGATGGCGATGGCGCACGTCGCTGCATGGGCAACGCGCTGCGCAATGCGGGTCTGGATCCATCCGACATTGATTACGTCAATGCACACGGCACATCCACACCGCTGGGCGACATCGCTGAGGCGACGGCAGTCAAAGCCGCGTTCGGCGATCACACCAAAAAACTCATGGTCAGCTCGACCAAATCCATGACCGGACATTTGCTAGGCGCGGCGGCGGGTATTGAGGCTGTGTTCACCATTCTCGCGCTGCATCACGGCGTGATTCCACCGACCATCAACCTGTACCAACAGGATCCGGCGGTAGACCTTGACCTGGTGCCCAACACGGCACGTCAGTCCAGGGTCAACGTAGTGATGTCCAATAGCTTTGGTTTTGGTGGCACCAACTCCACGCTTGTTTTCAAGCGAATTTGAAGAACACGCACTCCTGACCGTAGGGTGGGCACCCCGTGCCCACGCGT
>JANXNO010000619.1 GCA_025354075.1 Burkholderiales bacterium
GCAAGCTTTCTATCGCGCGGCGCTGGAGGCGGGTGGCAAGGACAATGGTGCGCCCGGTCTGCGCCCGCAATACAGCGGCAACTACTATGCTGCTTTCGTGATTGGCCCAGACGGGCACAACATCGAAGTGGTTTGCCACGAAGCAGAGGACTCGCCATGACACATCGAATCGCGTCCTGCAGTTGCGGTCAGCTCACTGCAAAAGTGTCTGGTGATCCGATCCGCGTGTCGGTCTGTCATTGCTATGCGTGTCAGCGTAGAACCGGCGGCGTGTTTGCCTCTCAGGCGAGGTTCGCGCGGTCGGCAGTTGAAATCTCAGGCACGGGCACAGACTATGTCCGGGTTGGAGACGAGGGCGGGCGGGCCGAATTCACCTTCTGCCCCACCTGCGGCGTGACGGTCTACTACGTCGCGGAAGGCCGGGAGGACAGCATTGTGATCCCGGTCGGAGCCTTCGCCGATTCGAGCTTCCCCGCACCAACCTTCTCGGTCTATGAAGACCGGATGCATTCGTGGGTCACCATGCCCAAAGACATGCAGCACATGGGCTAACACCCGCGCGCAACCTTTCTCGGATAATCCAGATATTCAGACAGGAGGACACATGACCATCGAAACCGAAGACGATGTCGTCGCGCTCAAGCGCATCGGCAAGATCGTTTCATCCGTACTGCACGACATGCTCGACGCGGCCGAGCCGGGCATGACGACGCTCGAGCTGGATGCGTTGGGCGAGCAATGGCTTGAACGACATGGCGCACGATCTGCCCCGAAACTCACCTACAACTTCCCCGGCTCGACCTGCATTAGCATCAACGAAGAAGCCGCACACGGCATTCCTGGAGATCGCGTGATTCGCGCGGGCGACGTGTTGAACGTGGATGTATCTGCCGAGTTGGGCGGCTACTTCGCCGACACCGGCGGAACGCGCGTGGTGCCCCCGACCAACGCACAGAAGACGCGCTTGTGCCATGCCACCCGCACGGCATTGGAGCAGGCCATGAAGAATGCTCGCGCGGGCCAGCCCCTCAACGGCATCGGCGCAGCCATCGAGCGAACTGCAAAGACCTACGGCTTCAAGGTCATCGAGAACCTTGGCAGCCACGGCGTCGGCCGTGCGCTGCATGAGGCGCCGGAGCACATTCCCGGATATTTTGATCCGACGGATAAGCGCGTGTTGAAGGAAGGCATGGTGATCACCATCGAGCCCTTCCTCTCAACCAAGAGCCGCGTGGTGACCGAGACATCCGACGGCTGGACACTAGTGGGAGTGCGTGGCAACTTGTCAGCGCAATACGAGCACACGATGATCATCACCAAAGGCGCACCCATCATCGTCACGCAACACTGAGCCTCACACAAAGCGAAAAGAAGTCGCGAACATGATCACCGTTTACGGCGAAGGCAGAGGGTTCCGCGTTGTCTGGCTGCTGGAGGAAATGGGGCTCGCGTACAAGCTCCGGCCGGTGGACTTGATGGCTGGCGTCAAGAACGACCCAGAGTTTCTGGCCATCAACCCCGGCGGCTTCATCCCGGCGATCGTGGACGGCGACGTGACGATGGTTGAGTCCATCGCGATCATGCAATACCTGATGGCCCGCTACGGCCCAACGCCGCTTGCCCCGGCCCCGCACGATCCCGCCTTCCCCGCCTACCTTCAGTTCCTGCATCTAGGTGAAGCGGGCCTCGCTGCTTCGATCTATTTCGTACTTGGAGCGCGCCACTTTGCGCCCGAGGCCGAGCGGAATAACTGGAGCGCCCGTCAGGCGCTGGACGTGTACGAGACGCGACTGCGCTTGGTCACGCGACAGCTAGCGCGCTCGCCTTATCTTGCCGGTGACGTGTTCACTGCTGCGGACATTGCGGTGACTTATGCGCTGGAGTTGGCGCAGAGAACGGGCAGCGCCACGCTGGGCGAGGTGGAGCAGGCGTATGTGGATCGCACTACCGCGCGCGACGGCTACAAGCGGGCGATGGATGCTTGTAATGACACTAAGGCTTGGGTTGCTAGGTTGGAGGGGCGGTAATCGGTGTTGGCGTGCTACTGAACGCGGAGCGAAAGCCTAAGACGAAAAGCGTCGAGTTGATTTGACTTCCACCTACGTGATACTGCTTGGAGCAAAATTAGCGACCAGACCTCCTTTGCGTTTTGCGCGGAGATATCACGGGGTCCATTACCTCAGTTATCAGCATGCCTCCTTCCATCCACTCCGCGCAAGAGATTGAACCTGTACGATTTCCGTTGAGTACTTAGAGGACGGTAAATTGAGATGGAATTAGAGAGAAACAAGGCGGGGAAATTGAAAGTTTC
>JANXNO010000631.1 GCA_025354075.1 Burkholderiales bacterium
CAATACACGTCACTTAATGCGTTAGCTAGGTTATCCTTTCACTTTCCGTTGCAGGAGAGTTGGCGATGGCACGCACAGTTGCGACGCTTCCCGAGGGCAGTCGGATCACCGACTACATTAGCCTTGGCGTGATCACCAAGACGTTTTCGCTGGAGCGAGTGCGCTCGGTTCTGGCGGCCACCGGCAAGGCCAGCCAGCGCGAACGCGACTTGCCGGCTCACGTGGTCGTCTACTACGCCATTGCGTTGGCGCTGTACATGCAATCGTCCTATCGCGAAGTGTTGAGATGCCTGCTTGAAGGGCTGCAGTGGCTGGTAGATCCGGCGCTCACACCAAGGGTGGCCGGGCACTCGGGGATCTCTCAGGCACGCACCCGCCTGGGCTCAGAGCCACTGCGCCAACTTCACGATGAAGTGGTCAAGCCGATCGCGGTGCCAACCACCCAGGGGGCCTGGTACCGCCAATGGCGCTTGGTGGGCCTAGACGGCAGCACGATGGATGTGGCCGACGAGCAGGCCAACGAGGAGGCCTTTGGCCGTCCCGGTGCCAGCCGTGGCAGCAGCGCCTACCCGCAGCTTCGATTCGTGTCTCTGGTGGAGAGCGGCACGCACGTGTTGTTCGGCACGCGCATGGGCTCCTATGCCATGGGCGAGAACACGTTGGCCAAAGACGTGCTGAGCGCCTTGGACGGCGACATGCTGTGCCTGGCCGACCGGGGATTCTTCGGCTACCCGATGTGGCGTCAGGCACTCGCCACGAAGGCGCAGCTGCTGTGGAGGATCAAGAAAAATGCGGTGTTGCCGTGTGACAAGCGGCTCGCCGACGGCTCCTATCTGAGTCGCATCTATCCCTGCGAGAAGGATAGACGACACCAGAGCCACGCCATTGTCGTGCGGGTGATCGAGTACCGTCTGGAGGGCGTTGTCGATGCCGAGCCCATCTATCGCTTGCTCACCAGTGTGCTGGATGCGCAACACGCCCCCGCACAGGAGCTGGCCGCGCTGTATCAGCAGCGCTGGGAGATTGAGACGGCACTCGATGAGCTCAAGACCCATCTGCGCGGTGCCAGGATCGTCTTGCGCAGCAAGAACCCGGAGCTGGTGCGCCAGGAGTTCTACGGGCTCTTGATGGCCCACTTCGCCGTGCGCGCGCTGATGCACGAGGCGGCGTTGCAGGCAAACGTCGATCCTGACCGCCTGTCGTTCGTGCACGCGGTGCGCGTAGTGCGGCGCAAACTCCCCGCCTTCAACGCTATTCCCCCCTGTGCAGAGGAAAGCGTTTCATGAGCACGTACTCGAAGAGATCTTGCAAGAGCGCGTCGCCCGCCGCCGCGGTCGGCGCAATCTGCGCGGCGTCAAACGAAAGATGAGCCAATGGCCGCTGCGACGACGTCACGCCAAACCGCCGCAGCCAGTGATCAGCAACCCGACTATTCGCATAGTTAAGTGACGAGTATTGGGGCTAGCCCGGCTTTTTTGTATCTGTTGAGTCATCAGCTTTGCGGCGAAAGCCCTATTCTACGTGTGTTTACGCTAACAAAATGCCATAAGTCAACTCAAGGCAAAATATCGCTTTACGCCCAATACGACAGGCGCTTTTACGATAAAGCTATATCGCTCAACTCGCGTCCGACTTCTTGGTGATCAGGCTGTAAACAAAAACTACGACGACCGCACCGACCACGGAAGCAATCCAGTGCGTGCCAGCGGCCTTGGAGACGATGCCAAGCTGCTGCCCGCCCAAGGTGCCCGCCAGCGATCCCACGACGCCCAAAAGCGCTGTTACGATGATTCCGCCGCCTTGCTTGCCTGGCACCAGAAACTTGGCGATTGCGCCTACGACCAGTCCCACCAACGCCAAAATAATATATTCCATATAACCTCCTTGTTTTACAACGCGAACTGTATACCAACGAGGGTTTCCCCGCGTTGCAGCTTCGCCGCACGACTGACTGCAATAGGCGCGCAACAGGTCATCATCGCCGATAAGGAAACAATATGAATTGGCTACAAACCCATCTCCCCGAGCTCGCCATGTCCGCAGCGATGGCTTGGGGCGCGGGTTTGCGTCTGTACCTTGTCGTTTTTGTTGTCGGCTTGCTCGGCAAGCTGGGCTATGTGCCGCTGCCCGAGACGTTGAAACTGCTGATGAATCCCGTGGTGCTCGGGGCGGCTGGCTTCATGGCGTTCATCGAGTTTTTTGCCGATAAGATTCCGTGGCTCGATAGTGCGTGGGATGCTATTCACACCTTTCTGCGAATTCCGGCAGGCGCTGCGTTGGCCGCCGGAATGCTCGGTGAAAGCGGTGAAGGCGTAGCGATGGCCGCAGCTATCATCGGCGGTACGCTGACAGCGGGCACTCACTTTGGAAAGGCCGGCACACGGGCCGTCGCCAACACATCGCCCGAGCCTTTCAGCAACATCGGCCTTTCGCTCGCCGAGGATACGATGGTCGCTGGCGGCCTCGCGCTGGCGATGGCCAACCCAATCATCTTTCTCGTGCTGCTACTTATCTTCATCATCGCACTGGCGGTGCTCATCCGCTTTATCCTGAAAGGCTTGAGCGCGGTCGTCAACAAGCTCTCCGCGCGCGTTGCTCCTGCATGACGGGGGCGTACCACGCACACCGCCGGGCACCAGGTACTGATACGCAACGTGGGCCACTCTATTTACTCTTGATCGTGTTATTAGCGTTCTTCTGGACGCACCGGCATGCCGTTGATGTGATGGGTTTCGCTGAGGACATCGGCATCGTTCAAGGATTGAGTACCGCGGCTGCTAGCGGCAACCTGTTTGATGTGTTGTGGCCTCGAATTAATGGGCCGTTATGGGGGCCGGGTTCCACCATGTGGCGTCCCTGGGCTTACGCGAGTCTTGGTCTCGATGCCTGGCTCTTTGGCGAAAACGCAGGCGCGTGGCATGGTACCAACCTGCTTCTACATCTTGCAACTGCCGCAGCGACGGCAACGCTCGCACGCACATGGATGCGATCCGCCTACGCGGGTGTGGCGGTCTTTGCCACGATGTTGTTGCATCCGTGGTCGGCGGAAATCACGTTCTGGCTGGTCGGAAGGTTCGATGGGTGGGCATCCGCCGCGATCATGTGCGCCCTACTGGCGGGCTGGCACAGTCAGGGCTGGGACCGGTATCTCGCGCTGAGTGGTCTGTTTGCTGGCATTGCGTATGCCAGCAAAGAATCTGCGCTTATCCTTCCCGCTGCGACGGGCACGCTGGCATTGGCGCAAGCCTACGAGGCGTTGCAAACTGCACGACATATGGGCGACAACGCCCAATCGCTCGCGGGCTGGCGTGCTGCGCGTGACACCGCGAGCAGCACGCTGCGCGACACCCTGTCTGAACGCGGCGCGCTCATCGTCATGCACATCCTGCTTGCGATCACGTATCTGATCCTGCGCTGGCAGATTGTCGGTACCGCGAGCACCAATGTCTACAGCAGCGTGTCGATCAGCACTGCCCACGACCTGTGGAGTCGATTACTGAATCACGCTAGCGCCTTCGTTTCCACGGGTTCAGTCGCGCCCATTCCGGCGGGCATCGCGGCGGCTCTCTATGTTGTGGGGTTGAGCTCCGTTGTGTTTTTTCAACGCAGTTGGGCGGTGTTGGCCTGGAGCGGCTTCTGGGTATCGCTGGTTCTACTGGGCGCCGTACTTCATTTCCCCACAGCGCCGGGCTGGGGCGATGGATTCAGGATCTACTACCTTGGGCTTGTTGGGCTGGCAATGGCTGCTGCGCCGTCGGTGGCCGACACAAATCGAAACTTCAATTTTGTGATTTTATTGGCTTGGGTAGCGGCACTTTCAATGTGGCAGAACCAAGTTAACCGCCAATGGTGGCTCGCCTCAACCGAAATGCGCCTGACAGTCCAGGCCATCGCAGCCGAAGTTCCGCGAATGGCGGATGCTGACTACGGTCTGATCTTACTGCCCGACCCGATCAATTTTGTCCCGACTTTTCGCAACGCACAGGGCGCAATCATCACCGAGGCAGCGCGGGTTTCGGTGCCACCTATGGATCCGCTTTCGCACCTCATCGCGTTTGTGCCCGTGCAAATGAATGAATGGCGTGGGCTCATGAGTCAACCAGTGGTTGCGATGATTACCAAACGAGCCAATGCGCCAGCTCAGCCCACCCGCTACTACTGCAAGGAACCAGGCAAGGGCGACCTTCAATATCTCGGATTCTGGCTGCCGGGGAGCAGCGAAACGTGGCATGCCCGATGGTCACAGGCACTTCGCGACACGTGCCCCAGCCTGCTAAAGATCCTCGAACGACAGCGGGCAAGTTCGTTAAAACTCTAGCTCAGCTTTGAGTTTCGCCAGCAAATCAGAATGCGGGCGTACGCGCCATTCTTCGCCAAGCGAAATGTCGCCGCTGTAGCCTTTTTTGGCCACGCGGATGAACACTGGCGTCGGGCCTGGCTGATAGGCTTTAAGTGTGGCTAACAGCGCATTTGCTTCTTTTTCAGCGCTGCTGCCGTTAAGCGTTACGACCAGTCGCCGTCCGTAGCGCTCACGGGCTTTTTCGATGTCGTAGATTGCATCTGCGATCACCCGAGTGCCCCCGTCGCGACCATTGGTGACGCGCGCTTCAATGACAATCGGAATGTCGTCCTTGATCCAGTGCCGGTGCATCTCAAATATCGCCGCAGGAATCATCAATTCGAGCACCGCAGTGCGATCGTCCAGCTCGATAAAACAGATGCGCCCGCTGCGCGAATTGATCATGCGCACGGCGTTGACAATGCCCGCCAGCCGCTGTTTGTTGTCACTCGGCTCAATGCGCGCCAGCGACATCGTGGTGACCGGTTGCAGGTGCGTGCGATACGCATCGTACGGATGCCCGCTCAGATACAAGCCGAGCGCGGTCTTCTCATGTGCGAGCGACTCCAGCAGCTCCCACGGACGCGCGTCAATCAGCACCAGTTGATGCACGCTGGAATCGTCGCCAAACAGATTATTTTGCGAGCGATTGGCCTGCACCCGCTCGGCTTCTGACAGCGCTGCGGCCACACTAGCAATGGCGCTCGCGCGGTTGTCGTGCAGCTTGTCAAAGGCACCGCCCTTGATCAGCGCTTCGACCGTACGGCGATTGACCGTTTGTGTGTTGACGCGGCTACAAAAGTCGAACAGGTCGACAAAGGGGCCGCCCTCTGTTCGCGCGCGCAAAATCTCAATCACCGCGCCTTCGCCGGTGCCTTTGACTGCACCCAGACCATAGCGAATGGTCTTGCGATCAGTAGGCACAAAACGATATTCGCCGAGGTTCACGTCCGGCGGCTCAAAGCGCAGCGCACACACCGTTCGCGCGTCTTCCAGCAACTGCCGCACCTTGTCGGTGTCGTTCATCACCGCACTCATGTTGGCCGCCATGAAGGCGGCCGCATGATGCCGTTTGAAGTACGCGGTTTGATAGGCGAGCAGGGCGTACGCGGCTGAGTGCGACTTGTTGAAGCCGTAGCCCGCGAACTTTTCCATGTCGTCGAACAGCACTTTCGATTGCTGCTCAGACAGGCCGTTGGTTATGGCCCCTTTGTTGAAGATGACGCGGTGCGCCGCCATCTCTTCAGGCTTCTTTTTGCCCATTGCGCGACGCAGCAAATCCGCGCCACCGAGCGAG
>JANXNO010000688.1 GCA_025354075.1 Burkholderiales bacterium
GTTGCGCGCACATCAATCACGCTGTTCGGGGCGGACACGCCAGTGCGAGCCATGTTGCGTACCGCGTTGATCGCGGCAGCGATCTGCGCGTCCCACGATGCACCCATGCCGACGGGCGTGTGAACCGCGCTTCGGTCGGCCATGAGTTTGGGCAATTCCTCGGCCAATTTTTCAATCGGGAAGGCTTCGTCAAATCGAAAAATATCTTTGGCTGCGTCCGGGCCGTAACGATAGCCGTCCCAAATTTCGCGCTCCAGATTTTTCTCGCGGCAAAACAAAATCGCCTTGCGTTCGTTGCCACCGACCAGCACCAGGACACTCTCCGGCTCCACAAAACCGGTCAGGTAATAAAAATAGCTGTCGTGGCGGTACAGGTAGCCCGTGTCCCGGTTGCGCAGCACCTCGGGCGCTGTGGGGATGATGGCAATATCGTCGCCGATGGCGGCGAACAAACGATCGCGACGGACGTGATACGGGGAGGCGTCGACCAATGCATTCATAGGAATGACAAAATACTGCGATGGATGATGCTACCGATTATAGATTTGGCCCCGTACTCACACCCGAGCCAGAGCAGGAATTGGCCGTAACCGAGGTCGCGGCTGACAACACGCCTGTGCAGGCGGACATTGCCACGAGCGCCGAACCGGACTCGGTCAAACCGCAGATTCGTGCGGAAATTCGCGCAAAACGCGATGCGCTGTCCGACAAAGAGCGCGCGGCGGGGGCGCGCCGTATTGTCGAGCGCCTGCTGCAACACCCCGATGTGCATCGCGCCAAAACGGTGTTGCTTTATGCAAGTTACGGCTCGGAAGTCCACACCGACGATCTTGCGAAAGAGCTGATCAAGCGCGGCAAGGCAGTGGCGTTTCCGAAGATCACCTCTGTCGCCGGATTGATGACGTTGTGGCGCGTTAAGCATCTCGATGCGCTAATTCCCCACAAAATGGGCATTCGTGCGCCGGATGTGACGCGCTCACAGCCAATTGAGCCAATCACGGTGGACTGCGTGATTTATCCGGGCCTGGCGTTCACCAAGGGCTTGTCGAGGCTTGGACAGGGCGGTGGTTATTACGACCGCCTGTCTACCAAGATCGCCGATAACTGCGCGCGGATCGGCGTCTGTTTTGAGACGCAACTGGTTGATCGTTTGCCGCAGGAAACTCATGACGCGAAAGTCGATTGGGTGGTGACAGAGGTGACGGTTTATCCGTATGTGCCAGATCCGCCTGTAATTGTTCCCGTAGCCGTTGTTGCACCAGTTGATTCCGGTGCAGTGATTGAGCCAGTTGCTGACGCCATCACCCCAACCCTCTCCCGCGCTGCGGGAGAGGGAGTCGAACCCACTCAAGCTTAAATTCCAGATGACCGCTATTCGTATCAACGGCAACGTACTTGCCGAAAAAGTTCGCGGTCGCATTGCGGCTGATGTGGCCGCGCTCAAAGCGCGTGGCATCACGCCAGGGCTGGCTGTGGTTTTGGTGGGTGAGAGCCCCGCTTCGCAGGTTTATGTGCGGAACAAGGTCGCAGCGTGTGGCAAGGTGGGCATGCATAGCGTCATGCACAAATTACCGGCGGAAACGACCGAAGCGGAGCTGCTGGCGCTCATCGATTCGCTGAACAACGACGCTTCAATTCACGGGATTCTGGTGCAGTTGCCGCTGCCGAAACATATCGCCGAAAAGCATGTGTTGGAAACGGTTGCTGTGAACAAAGACGTTGACGGTTTTCATGCCGAGAACGTTGGCGCGCTGATGATTGGCGAGCCGCGATTTGTGAGTTGTACGCCCGCCGGTTGTATGGAAATGTTGAAAGACATCGGCATGACTGACCTTCGCGGCAAACACGCAGTGGTCGTCGGGCGCAGCAATATCGTGGGCAAACCGATGGCGATGCTGCTGTTACACGCCAATGCCACGGTGACGATTTGCCATTCAGGCACTGCGGATTTGGCCGCGATGTGTCGGCAGGCGGACATTCTGGTGGCTGCGGTTGGCAAGCCGCGCTTCATCACGGCGGACATGGTGAAGCCGGGTGCGGTAGTGCTCGACGTGGGCATCAATCGCTTGCCGGAGTTTGAGGGCGGCAAACTGGTGGGTGACGTTGATTTTGATGCCGTGAATGCAGTGGCGGGTTATCTGACGCCGGTGCCGGGTGGCGTTGGGCCGATGACAATCACCATGCTGTTGCAGAACACGCTGATCGCAGCAAATCGCGTTTAGGAGCGGCTCTGCCGCGACCAAAGTCGCACCACGCTTACAGTTGGTCGCGGCAGAGCCGCTCCTACAAGGACATTGCATTAAACCTTCGGCGGCAAAATCACTTTCAACGGATGCCGCACTACGTAGCGAATCACGTCGCGGCGCAGCAATCGGCGCATGCCAGTGCGTAGGCCTTGCGAGCGCAACGCCATTGAAAACGCCAGCGCGAAACTCACTGCCAGATTCAGCACGCCCATCGATGCGATGCCGCCGACGGCCCACCATAACGCCGGTGTTTTCAGTGTTTCCACGCCGAGCACGCCAATGGCAGCCGCGACCGATCCAGTGCTCAAGGTGACGTGGCGCACATCGAGCGGAATACCAACAAATGCGAGCAGCGTGGGGATCATCCCGAGCATGATGCCCAGCGACACATTGGCCACAACACCCGCCACGTGGTGCTTCGCAAAATCAGCAATGCGCTGTGCACGCCCTTCGCCGAACACCCACTTCAATCGCCGCTGATAAGCCAGCGCATCATGCAGGCGATGTAGCGCAAACCAGTTATCGGCCCAGCCCGCCGTCAAGCTCGACAGCCACAACAACACACCCGTGAACGCGGCATAAATCGGCGTTGGGCCGAGCAGAGAAAATCCATCAATCGTGGCCTGCGCTTTTTCTGCTGTGATCAGGTTGTGGCTGAAGAAATGCGTCGCGGCCATTTGAGTCAATAACGCTACCGGGAACACCAACGCCAGATTGCCGGTGATGGCCGCGACTTGCGAGCGGATCAACGCGGCGGTTTCTTCAGCGAACGCGACGCGGCCTTCGTTCGTTCCGATGTCATCCAATTTTTGTGCGAGCGCAGGTGCAGTCATCGCCGGCTGCTTGGTAGCGAGCGTGAAATGCGCGAAGTGAATCGCTAAAAAACTGCCGATGTAGTCGAACGAATACAGCACGCCTTCGACAAATTTATTCAGGTGCATTGAAGTGATAAAAAACTTCAGATACACCGTTACGGCGGTCAGCACACCACCGCCCGCTGCCATGCGCAGCATACCGAAATAATCTTTTCGAGTGCGCGCGATGTAATGCTCACCCGTTTCGGCACTTCGCTCGACCACCTTGCGCCCAAGCAGCGAATAGGTCTCGGAGAGCAAGCCGCCAATACTGCTGCGGTTCAAATTCGCTTCGATCAGTTGCGAGGTCAGCGCGGAATAGTTAGTGAGCTGCGTTCTGTCCGCCCACACCGCGAGCAGTTGATCAACGCGATCAATGCGCAACCGCGTGCGCTCCACCTGAAACACCACGTCGACCGACACCCCGAATCGCTCTAGGTGCTCGTACACACTGTCGATGGCGGCGCGCGCCTTGGCGAGCGCTGCGCGCAGACTGTTGAGCAGTTGTGACCGTTCGTCGCCGTCGACCGGGCTCAGCATCAAATCATGCGACAACGTTGATAGTTGCATGAGTACGCGCGCGTTTTCGTGCGGGTTATCGAGTCGCTGTCGGATCGGCGCTTCGAGCGCGGTGGCCGCGATTTGATGACAGAGCAGCACGATACTGTCGTCGAGCGCCTCCGCCAATTCGGGCATAGCGGAGTCCGCAGCGCTGGCTCCGGAGCTAACGTGCTCAACGAGGCGCGCAATTAGCGCTGGGTCCAGCGCCCCCACCCAGTCTGCGTCGCGTGAAGAGATAAACAGCAGCGCGAATACCACCGACAGCTCGGCCTGGTTCGGTGCGACCGGCAGCGCGCGTACATGCACACGCGCGACGAGTTCGCCGAACAGGCCGGGGCGCGCCGCCATGCCGGTGTCTGCAAATAACGATCGCGCGTCGTTTTCTTTGAGAATGCTGCGCATGGTGGCACCAAAACGCTCGGCCTGCGCGGCGTTGCGGTCCAGCACCTGCAACAAAAAACGCAACCGCGTGTGCTCGGAAAATGTGAGCGCCGGATCGTTCACGGTGACCGTGCCCGGCGTCGGGCGGCGCAGCCAGTAGCCCAGCTCCATAAGCCATTCGTTTCGGGTGCCGAGGGGAGCCGCCGGGTTGGCCTGCGCAAGCAGCGAATCGAGTTGGTGCGTAGCGTCGCGCGCGGCTCGCCAGCGAGTGAACAAATTAAATGCCATAGATACCGCGTACGGTACACCGCAAATGCGTCAAGCCCTGTAGGACTGAATCGCACGTTCATGGGGCAGCCCGTGTCGCAATAGCACAAAATGGCAGTATAGCTTTTTAGCTCAAGGCCTTATTTTATTGGGGCTGAACGCCTATTCAGCAAATACTCGATATTTCGGCATTTTTAAGCCAGAGCCCATATTAAACGGCTATCTTGCTAAAAAGCTGATAGCCGTTTCGCGTCGCTACGCCACCGGTGTCGTCATGCGAATCAAGTAGTCAAACGCGCTCAGCGCCGCCTTCGATCCTTCGCCCGCTGCGATCACGATTTGCTTGAACGGCGTGGTCGTTGCGTCGCCCGCGGCAAACACGCCAGGCACGTTGGTGCGGCCATGCGAATCGACCACGATTTCGCCGTGCTTCGACAGCTCGACCGTGCCCTTCAACCAGTCGGTGTTCGGCAACAAACCAATCTGCACAAATACGCCTTCCAGCGGCAGCGTATGCACGGCCTCGGCCGCGCGATCCTTGTAGATCAGGCCCTGCACTTTTTTACCGTCGCCGATCACTTCGGTGGTCTGTGCGTTCTTGATCACCGTCACGTTCGGCAAGCTATTGAGCTTACGCTGCAACACCGCATCAGCGCGCAGCTCGGTTGCGAACTCAAGCAGCGTCACATGGGAAACAAGTCCTGCCAGATCAATCGCGGCTTCAACGCCTGAATTGCCGCCACCGATCACGGCCACACGTTTGCCCTTGAATAGCGGCCCATCGCAGTGCGGACAGTACGTCACGCCTTTGTTGCGATACTCGGTTTCGCCCGGCACATTCATGTTGCGCCACCGTGCACCGGTGGCCAGAATCACCGTGCGTGATTTGAGTGTCGCGCCGCTCTTCAGTTTCACTTCGATCAAATCGTCGCGGGACATCAATGACTCTGCGCGTTGCAGGTTCATCAGATCAACCTCATAGGCTTTGACGTGCTGCTCAAGCGCTGTTGCAAAATGCGGCCCGTCGGTTTCCTTGATCGAGATGTAGTTTTCAATGCCCATCGTGTCGAGCACCTGACCGCCGAATCGCTCAGCCGCAATGCCCGTCACAATGCCCTTGCGCGCCGCGTACACCGCCGCCGCAGCGCCCGCAGGGCCACCACCGACGATCAGCACATCAAAGGTGCCCTTGGCGTCGAGCTTCACCGCCTCGCGGGCAATCGCGCCGGTGTCGATTTTGGCGAGGATTTCAGGCAGCTCCATGCGGCCCTGCGCGAACGGTTTTCCGTTCAGAAAAATGTTCGGCACAGCCATCACTTGCCGCTCTTTGACTTCATCCTGAAACAGGCTGCCGTCAATGGCGACGTGACGGATTTTCGGATTCAACACCGCCATCAAATTCAGCGCTTGAACCACGTCGGGACAGCTGTGACAGGACAACTGAAAGTAGGTCTCGAAATAAAAGTCGCCGTCAAGATTTTTCACCTGCTCGATGACGTCCGCCGCTTCCTTCGAAGGATGTCCGCCAACCTGCAACAGCGCCAGCACCAGCGAAGTGAATTCGTGCCCGAGCGGAATACCCGCAAAGCGCACACCGATGTCGGTGCCGATGCGATTGATGCGAAACGAGGGCTTGCGTTCGTCATCCCCGCGTCGCTCTATGACAGTAATACGCGACGATAGACTGGCGATTTCTTGCAGCAACCCGAGCATCTCAACCGACGCAGCGCGATCATCCAGCGACGCGACGAGTTCAATTGGAAGCACCACCTTTTCGAGGTACGCTTTTAACTGGGTTTTGAGGTTTGCATCAAGCATGACAACTCGCATTCACGAAAACGTGCGGCGACAACAAACCCTCGGGCGTGTGTGGCCGACTTATAAAAACCAAACAAACTAAGACCGAATCTCCTCGCCGTCATTCCCGGCAGAGCCGGGAATCCAGAGAGCTTCGAACACGCCGATAGCGTGTAGCTAGCTTCTGGATGCCCGCCTGCGGCGAGCATGACGACAGGGAATTGGGGAAGGCTAAATCTTGCCAACCAAATCCAGCGATGGCGTCAACGTGCTCGCGCCTTCGGTCCATTTCGCGGGACACACTTCACCCGGATGCGACGCCACGTACTGCGCAGCTTTCACTTTACGCATCAATTCCGACGCGTCGCGACCGATGCCGTTATCGTGGATTTCGCACAGCTTGATCTGGCCTTCAGGGTTGATCACGAACGTGCCGCGCAACGCCATGCCGTCTTCTTCGATCATCACGTCAAAGTTGCGGGTCAACGTGCCGGTGGGGTCACCGATCAACGGATAGTTCACTTTCTTGATCGCTTCGGACGTGTCATGCCACGCCTTGTGCGCAAAATGGCTATCGGTTGAAACGCCATAGACCTCTACGCCCATTTTCTGGAATTCAGCGTAGTTATCGGCCAGATCTTCGAGTTCGGTTGGGCACACAAAGGTAAAGTCAGCTGGGTAGAACATGACGACGGACCATTTGCCCTTGAACGAAGCGTCAGAGACATCAATAAATTTACCGTTGTGGAAAGCCGTGGCCTTGAACGGTTTGACGGAGGAGTTAATCAGTGACATTTTTTATATTTCCTTGTTTCCATGTGTGGTGCGGGTCTGAATAGCTAAGTTATCCACCAACGGGAAGAATATTAGGGCTAGGCCAGTGATTTACCAAGTAAATTAAAACGATGTTATTAAGTGGTTTAACTTGTTACCAGAGTTCAGGGTTTTGCGTACGGCCAAACCTGCGGGAACACATGGTGATGCATCGGTGCACCCGCAGCCAGCGTTTCGCGCAGGCCCGCAAACTCCGGTGAGGTGGGCCATTCGCGCGGCGCATGCACCATGTCGTCGCCCAGATAGCGCGCGCTGAACACGCGTCGCCGCGTCGCGCTGCCCGACGCCGCATGCAGCGTAAGCATATGAAACGCCACAATGTCACCGGGCTGCAACGCCCAGCCAATGACGCGCGCCTTGTTTTCCGCGACGCTCATGTCCGGCAAATCGGCGAGCGAACCTTCGGGAAACCACTTTGCCTGCTTGGTCATGAAGGTGCGCGGCACGTACCACGTACCGTCGTGCGAGCCTGCGAGAAATTCCAGCGTAGACTCACGTGGCACGGGATCCACCGGAATCCAGAAACTCACGTTTTGCCGTCCGTCAACGTTGTAATACGGCTGATCCTGATGCCACGGCGTGGGCTGCCGTGTGCCCGCTTCTTTCACCAGCAAATGATTGTGATAGATGCGCGCGGCCTGACTCTGCATCAACTGGGCTGCGATGCCCGGCAACGCCGAATACTTGAGTATGTGTTGATACGCTGCGATACGCTGCCAGTTGCAAAAATCCTCAAAGAAACGACCGGGATCATCGGATGCGCTGGCGACCGCAGCAAGTTCGCTCGGCTGCGCAAGGTTTTGTTCAATGCCGCACGTCAGCGTTTCAACTTCGCTCGAACTCAACGCGCCGCGAATGACGACAGCACCGTCGCGAACGAAATCGTTGATCGTGGATTTGGCGAGAGGTAGTGAATGAAACATGGCAAACGATAGCGCAGATCAGGCGTGCGCCGCGGCAAGAAAGACATTTCATGCGGCTAACAGCTTTTTAGTGAAAGCCTTATTCAATATGGGCATAGATGTATTTAACGGCTAAAGTTGACTTAGCCAGATTTGAGTTGCCAGCCCCCCCTAAATGACGCTTTCAGAAGAAAGCTATGGTGACTTTTTCAACGCGGAAGTGACGCGCCCCATAAACAATGCATCGACGTACCCGCCCTCCCGAAACGAGAAATCGCGCAGCCGTCCTTCGTGCTCAAAGCCCAGCGATTCATAAAGCTTGACGGCACGTGCGTTGTCGGCATGCACGGTCAATTCGACGCGCGCATAGTTCGCCCAATTGTCCGCGAAATCAAGGCAGACGTTCATCAGCGCGCGACCGACACCACGCCCTTGATATGCGTCCGCAATGGAGATGCCGAGGCCGCACACATGCTTCTGGCGTGGGTTGTCGTTGAGCGGATGCAACCCCGCGTTGCCCACGACGCGGCCATTGACGACGGCCGCAAAAACCACCTGCCGCGTGCCCACATTGCCCGCCAAGCGCGTCCGCCATATCTCTGCGGATGTGTACGGATGCTGCAACGTGCCGTTGGATGCGCTGCGATCTGCAAACACTTTGGCGAACGCCTCGGCGTCGTCCGCGGTCGCGGGGCGAATCGTGATTTTGAGTGGCGTGGACTTGCGTGCCCGCTTGTTGATGGGCAATGCAGGGGAAGCCAGCGCAGGCATCATGCCAGCGTTGACGCGCGACATCACAGTGCTGTCAACGTAGCGACCGGCGTGCAGAATCTCTTTGCGTTTTACGCCTTCTTCAACAAATCCAAGCGACGCGTAAAAGCCTTTCAACGCGGCACTTTGAGCGTCAACTGCGACTTCAATCCGCCGCATTTGCAACCACTGATCCGCGGCGCCAATCGCTGCGGTCACGAGCGCACGACCGATGCCTTTGCGCCTGCAATCTGTACGCACAGCGAGGAGGTCAATCGACGAACAATGTTTGCGACGAATGTGGTTTGGATAACCACGCAGCAGCAACAATCCTGTCACGGCATCGCCATCCACCGCCAACAGCGGTAGGCAAGATGCATCCGCATATTCCGCCAGTCGCTTGTCCCAAAACGATACGCTGCTGTACGGTGCGACCGTAGTAAACGGCAGCATTGCCACATCGCCAAACAACGCCGCGAGTGCGGGCGCATCGCGCGGCTCGGCGCGACGAATGGTCGGCTGATTCAGTGCGGCGCAGGTCATTTTTTCTTAGCGGGTGCCTTGACTTTAGTGGCGGGTTTCGCAGCGGCCTTGATAGTGGGTTTGGCAGCCGCCTCAACTACGTCATCCGGCTCGCTCGCAGTGGCTTTCGCCGCCCCTTTCGCGGCTTTAGGCTCACGCGGCGGGAAATCAAAGCCCACTTTAACCTCGTCCTTCTTGCGCTCCACCACGAGGAACGCCTGGAACGGACGCTTCGTCTTGGTCGAGATGAACTTGGTCAGCAAATCGGTCTTGCCGTCGGTGAGTAACTTCACCATCTGTTCGCGCTCAATTGGCTGCTGCAAAATCACCCGGCCAGAGCGGAAATCGCACTTGCGTGGCTTCTCTTTTTTTGCGGCGATTTCACAGATGTAGGCTGTCTCCAGCTCATACACATTGTTGCCGCATTTCGGACATTTGCCGACGGCCTCCATCAGGCTGAAGTCCACCGGATCAGCGCCTTCGCCGAGGGTGCCTTCGTTCTCGTCCCAATAAAACTCAATCTCGAACGCATCGTTCATGCGCAGATTCGCATCGAACGTGCGGCCCAGCTTCGAGCGGAAGCCTTGCAGATTTTCGACCTTCTTATCGCGAATCAGCGTCTCGGCTTCTTCAACCGAAAGCTGGCGGCTCGCAAGAATTTTCCAGAAACCAAAATCGCATTTCGTGCAGGCAAATTTCTTGTAGTTCTCCTTCATTTCGCTGCCGCACTTCGGGCACGGCGTCGTGAGATCGGCGAAATCGCCAGGCACCGTATCGCTCTCAAAACCCTTGGCGCGCGTGACGATGTTCTTGGCCATCGCGGCGATATCCGCCATGAAACTTTCGCGCGTGACTTCGCCCTTTTCCATGCGCGCCAGCTGGGTTTCCCAGTTGGCCGTCAGTTCCGGCTGCGTCAGTTCCGGCACGTCGAGGCCATTGAGCAAGGTGATAAGCGAGAACGCTTGCGGCGTCGGCTTCAGCGCCTTGTCTTCGCGGATCAAATACTTTTGCATGATCAAGCCTTCGATAATCGAGGCTCGCGTCGCAGGTGTACCGAGGCCTTTTTCACGCATGGCGGCGCGCAGCTCTTCGTCCTCTATCGCTTTGCCAGCGCCTTCCATCGCCGAGAGCAAGGTGGCCTCGCTGTAGCGGGCCGGTGGCTTGGTTTGCAATTCTTTAGCGATGACTTCGGAGGCGAGCGGTCTCTCGCCCGCAGCAACAATGGTCAGGTTGCCAGTCTCTTCGGTGTCAGCCTCTTTGCCATAGATGGCGAGCCAACCGGCATTGACCAGCACTTTGCCTTCCGACTTGAACGCTTCGTTTTCAACACGCGTGATGCGCGTGGTTTGCTGAAACTCGGCCGAGGGGAAAAACACCGACAGGAAGCGCTTGACCACCATGTCGTAGAGCTTTTCTTCCAGCTCGTTCAACGCGCCGGCAATACCGATAGCGCGCGGCAGCTGCATCGTGGGAATGATCGCGAAGTGATCAGAAATTTTCGAGTTGTCGAACACGCGCTTGTTGTTCGGACGAATGTATTTCTTGGTGCGAATTTCGCGCGCGAACGTGCCATAGCGATTGGTCGCTTCAAGCACTTGTAACGTTTCGCCTACGGTGGCAACGTAATCCTCAGGCAGCGCGCGAGCGTCTGTCCGCGGGTACGTGAGCACCTTATGTTTTTCGTACAGCGACTGCGCCAAAGACAGCGTGGTGCGTGCAGAAAATCCAAAACGTGAGTTCGCCTCGCGCTGCAAACTGGTCAAGTCGTACAGTAACGGTGGCGCTTGCGTGGTCGGCTTGCTTTCTTCTTCGACGATTCCAGTTTTGCCCTGGCACTTTGCAGCGATAGCTTTAGCGCGTGCTTCGGCCTCTGGCTTCGTAGCGTTAGGCAAATCGAAGATGCGCTCAGCACGCGCATGCTCGTCGTCACCCTTCTTGAATTTTTCATCAAACCAGCGACCTGCGTACTGACCCGCCTTGGCATCGAACGTGGCGTGAATCTCAAAGTACGTGCGCGCCACGAATTTACGAATGCGCTCTTCGCGCTCAACCATCAGCGCGAGCGTTGGCGTCTGCACACGGCCAACGGTGGTCAGGTGGAAGCCGCCGCTCTTCGAGTTGAACGCCGTCATGGCACGGGTGCCGTTGATACCGACCAGCCAGTCCGCCTCGGAACGCGAACGCGCCGCATCCGCCAGCGGGAGCATGCTGGCATCGCTCTTTAATTTGCTGAAGCCATCGCGAATAGCCGTTGGCGTCATCGATTGCAGCCACAACCGCTTGATCGGCTGCTTTGCCTTGGCGTGTTCCGCGATCAGCCGGAAGATCAGTTCACCCTCGCGTCCGGCGTCGCAGGCGTTAATGATGGCGGTCACATCTTTGCGCTTGAT
>JANXNO010000007.1 GCA_025354075.1 Burkholderiales bacterium
CGCGAACAAAAAAATAACAAATACCGCCCAGAAATATTCCGTTATGCGAAGGCCAGAATCGCCCTATGAGCGTTCCAACCAGTTGCAGAACGAAGCGATAGTCGGGCACATCGATACGATCTTGTAGCCACACGGGTGTGCCCCCCAACTTGCTGTCGATTTCGTCAGAATATTCATCCTCATCGTCGATATCATCCACCACTTTCACTTGTAGTGCGTGCGCGGGCAACAGCGCGCAAGCACACTCCTGACGTGCGCTACCAGCGCGCCTATGAACAACCGCTCGCGCTACCTGTGACTTTCTCGCCAAGTCAATCGCATACTGAACTGAGTCTTTCGAATAGGGAACGAAAAGCGACACAACATGATCATGCGGGATTAAAACGCCACATGCGCTGGCGACTGTTTCTGGCGGTAGAACGATGAAGTGCAACATAGGGCAGCCAGAGTCATCTTTGGGCCAAGGAATGTCAGGTGGCAGCAACGCTCCTCCGCCCATATGTGGCACGACTAGTTCGTCACAAATCGATTCAAAAGAAAGATAACTCACCATATATCCTCGACTAATTTCAGAGCGCGAGTCAGCTAACCCCGCACGAACGTGGTTTTCTGGTCTAACGGCTCGTCCCGCACTTTCTGCTCGTAGTCGGCCACCTCGAGGTCGAACGGTGCAGGGGACCACTCAATTGACGAACCACGCCTGTAGCAACTAGTTCGATAAGCATATTGCGCCTGGATTTCGGTAATTTCTATGAAGAAATTTATGGGATCTCGCCACTCAGACCCGCACTCGCCGCAAGCTAGCACTGAGCGATCCATCTCATCAGACAATAATTTGCTGACCCAACCAGAACAATGGCTAACAGGACAGCGAAATGGTGTCTCAGGAGGTGAGGCATTCGGCCGCCAAGCAATATCTGAAAAGCAAGCGGAGCACTCGAGCATAACGAGCCCTTCACCGCGAACTTGTGCTTTTCGCATTGACTGGTCAATAGCTTCGTTCGGGTTGAAGCAGTGATGGCAGTTAGGACAGGTAATTTCTATTCGCATGGCTTTCTACTGCAGATTAGTCGGGAATGCCGAATGGATTCTGGCCTGGTTCGTAGTAATGAATGTCTTTGTTATTTTGTCGATGCAGATTGGCATTCATAAGAATCAAGTTGTCATCGCAGTTTGTGCCACCACGGAATAGCGGTTTCTTGTGATGAACGACGAATCCAGTCGGCACGTTGCCCTTCAGCATCTGCGTGATCGCGTCGTCGCCGTACTTGATTTTTGCAGTCGGCATCTGCGCCAATCGCTTCAGAAATTGCTCCTTCGCACCGCCAGGGCGTTCGAACTCGGCTCTTAGCTTTGCGACCTCTGCAACGCTTCGCTTGCGCATGTCGCACATTTTGGCAAGCCCAAGCGGGTCCGTCCAACCGCCGGGGTTCGGTGCGTATTCAAGACTATTTGTACCGCCGAATAACCCAATCGGATCTCTCGAACAGAACCGCCCCTGGTCAGGATCATAGTACCGAAAGCGGTTGTAGTGAAGCCCGGTTTCTTCGTCGAAGTACTGGCCTTGGAATCTGAGCGGTTGGTGGGCTTGCTGCGTCTTTTGCGCCTCTCCGTTGACCGCTTCTAATTGCGTCTCAGCGTACTCCACCCGAATCGTGTTGCCCCACGCTTTGTAGCTTGCTGCCCAGGTGATCTCGCCTTGCTCGTTGCTGAGCTCTCGCGGGGTGCCGATCTGGTCGTTATGGAAGTAATGGACTTGCCATGTTTTGGGTTTTGCTTGAACGGTGGTGGCTTCGATTGCAACGTTTGTCGCTTGTTTGCTGACGGCTGTTGAGCTCGTTGTTTCGCGCACCGCATGCGTCGCAGGAATGGCGCGCCGTTGCCCCTTCGCGTAGGCCAACGCGAGCTTGGCGCGCATCTCGCGGCGCTCGTGTTGCATTTGGTCGAGCAGGCGGGTTTGTGCGGTGCGGGGGTTGTCGTTTTCGGCGTCGTTGTCGTCAGCATCGACATCATCGGATGTGCGCTTCGACGGGCTCAGCGCGAACGGAATATTTGATTGATTGGCGTGAACCAACTGCGCCAACGGTGCAAACGAATCCGGTTCGTAGAGGTAGGTGAGGCGTCGCTCGTTACTGGCCTCTTCAAGCAGCCGGTTGCCGTCCCAGGTGAAGGCGGTGGTGGTGTTAGCGGTGTTACCGCTACCCGCTTTCGTCTGCGCCGCTTTGACGTGCGTGGTGCGCTTCAGAATGCGTCGTCCGAAGCCGTCGTAGGCGTATTCAGTGCGGGTGGTGGTTTCTAGACTGCGGCCTTGCTCGGTGGCGGTTTTCTTGAGCGTGAGGCTCGCTTGCAG
>JANXNO010000015.1 GCA_025354075.1 Burkholderiales bacterium
GTTGCGCCGGATCAGCGCGTGTTGATTACGGCGGACGCGGGCGAAATCGCCAACGCCGAACGCGTCGTGCTGCCCGGTCAGGCTGCGATGCCGGAAAGCATGGTTGCGCTTGATGCATCCGGCCTGCGCGAAACGCTTCGCGTCGCTTCAAAAACAAAGCCGTTCTTCGGCGTGTGCCTTGGCCTGCAAATGCTTTTTGAGACGACGGAAGAGGGAGCAACGCCCGCGCTCGGCTACCTGCCGGGGCATTCGGTTCGTTTTCCGAAATCGCACCATGATCACGATGGCAGCACGTTAAAGGTGCCGCATATGGGCTGGAATCAGGTCAATTTCCCCGCACATGCGCGTGCGCACCCCTGCTGGGCGGGCGTGGCTGACGGTAGCGCCTTTTATTTTGCGCACAGCTATTACGCGGTTCCAGCGGAAAACACCGTGGTCGCCGGTACGGCCGAGTATCCCGATCCAATTTGCGTCGCGGCTGCACGCGGCAACATTTTTGCGGTACAGTTCCATCCTGAAAAAAGCGCTGCGGCGGGTTTGCAGGTGCTTAAGAATTTCTCAACCTGGAACGGCACGTTCTAAATTTCGCAGCACCCCATCCCGCTTCATGCTGCATCGCTTCTCAAACAAATTCCCATGCTAGTCATTCCTGCGATTGATCTCAAAGACGGTCACTGCGTGCGCCTGCGTCAAGGCGATATGGACAACGTCACCGTGTTTTCCGAAGACCCCGCCGCGATGGCGCGACACTGGGTGGATCAGGGCGCAACGCGGCTGCATCTGGTTGACCTGAACGGCGCATTCGCAGGCAAACCGGTCAACGAAGGCGCAATCAAAGCGATCCTCGCCGAAGTGGGCGAAGACATCGACGTACAGTTGGGCGGCGGTATTCGCGACCTTGACACCATCGAGCGCTACCTAGACGACGGCATCAACTTCGTCATCATCGGCACCGCAGCGGTCAAAAACCCCGGCTTCCTGCACGACGCGTGCAATGCGTTTCCCGGTGCCATCATCGTTGGTTTAGATGCCAAGGACGGCAAGGTAGCCACTGACGGCTGGAGCAAGCTCACCGGCCACGACGCGCTCGATCTCGGCAAGCGTTTCGAGGACTACGGCATCGAAGGCATCATCTACACCGACATCGGTCGCGACGGCATGGGCACCGGGATCAATATCGAAGCCACGGTGCGCTTGGCCAAGCCGTTGCGCGTTCCTGTGTATGCATCGGGCGGCATTCACAATGTTGAACATGTGAAGCTGCTGAAACCATTTGAGGCGGATGGCATTGCGGGGGTGGTTTGCGGGCGTGCGCTGTACGAGGGGACGTTGGACTTTCGGGCCGCGGTTGCGGCGCTGAATTAGCCTGGATTAGTCGTGGACGACGCTGGCGATCTCGGCTTCGCGTTTCGCAAGAACAAAAACGGCGAAGTGTGGATTTCGCATCACGGCAAACACATCACAACCTTACGCGGCGCGGCAGCCATCGACTTCATCGCTGAGGTTGACAACGGATCATTCGATGATCAACAACAATTGATGGCACGCGAAACCGGCAATTACAAACACGGCAACGAGCGCCTCGCGTCGCGACATCCGCGCAATCGTCGATAGAGTGAGCAGTTCCGTTAGGTTGGCACCTCTGCTCACCGTGACTTTGGCGCGACGCTGATGCTCGACGAACACTATTTTTATCGAGAACGCTGACATGAATTCACTTCATCTATGAGCAACTTCCCAAGCGGCTGCAACGTTGTCATAGCAAGTGACGTGAATGAACGAGATGGAATTGGTATTGAGGTCTACACAGACGACAAATTGCTGGTCGAAATATTTCGTGATGATGCTAAGCGGGTACGGCAAGTTAGTTTGCACGAGCCTGATGTCGAATTGCATTTGATAGAAGCGGCCATCGTCGCCTTCAAAACGGAAATTCCTTGGGATTTCATCATTGACGACGGGCGAGCCCCTTAGCCTCAGCAGCCTCGAACCACCCTATAAAAAAAGCGGCTCACTGTTAAAAAAAATGCTCTGTAAACGAATCATCCCCTGCCTGGACATCAAAGACGGTCGCGTCGTTAAAGGCGTCAACTTTGTCGGGCTGCGCGATGCTGGCGATCCGGTGGAAGTGGCGAAACGCTACAACGATCAGGGTGCAGACGAGTTGTGCTTTTTGGACATTACGGCTAGCGTTGAAGCGCGCGGTTTGCTGTTCGATTTGATCGAACGCGTCGCGTCGCAAGTGTTCATTCCGCTCACGGTCGGTGGTGGCGTGAAAACCGCCGAGGACCTGCGGCCCCTGCTGAATGCGGGTGCGGATAAGGTGAGCATCAACACGGCGGGCGTGAACGAACCATCGATCTTCAACAAGGCGAGCCATTTTTACGGCGCGCAATGTGTTGTCGCCGCGATTGACGCCAAGAAAAAAGCAAATGGTGACGGCTGGGAAGTGTTCGTACACGGCGGACGTACGCCCACGGGCAAGGACGCGATTGCCTGGGCGCGTGAAGTGGCGGATCGCGGCGCGGGAGAAATCCTGCTCACCAGCATGGATCGCGATGGCGCGAAGATCGGATTCGACCTTGAGCTCACGCGCGCAATTGCCGACGCGGTGAGCATTCCGGTGATTGCCTCGGGCGGCGTCGGCAACCTGCAACATCTGGTCGATGGCGTGCTCAAAGGCGGTGCCGACGCCGTGCTGGCCGCGAGCATTTTTCATTACAGCGAACACACGGTGGGCGAGGCGAAAGCGATGATGTGTGCGGCGGGCATTCGCGTTCGTCAATGAACGTCGAAGTGGTCGCCGCTGCGCTGGTCGGCCCAATCGTCTTTCGCGCTGGCGCGCACTGTAACGCAAGCAAAATTACTGGTTTCCTGTCTCAGCAGGAACGACGACACTGCGAGTTAACCACGTTGGAGGCGCAAATCATGAATGCTGCTGAACTCACCAAGCGATTACAGGTGCTCGCCGTCAAGCACGACGTATTGCCGAGCAGTATCGAGGACGCCACACTCGGCGCGATGCTGTTCGACGCCGCACGCACCCTTCCCACAGACAGCGATGTCACCGAGCGCGCGGCAACCGATGCACTGACCGCCTGGCTTGCTGGGAACGGCATGATGCTGCGCTTTGATCCGGTGGAGCTGCGCCGCCAACTTGTCGACTGGCAATTCATAGTGCGAGATGGATTCGGGCGTGCCTATCGCCGGGCAGCGATGCATCCCGCGCGCTTTGCAGACGTTTGCCCAATTGCCGAAACGCTGGATTTTTCTCCGCTCATCAACGATGCTCGCGCGCGTGAAGCCAACGTTCGGGCACAGCGCAAGGCGGCACATGTGTCACGCATCGGCGGCTGATCAGCTTTGCTGTGAATTCCCACAGGAATATGGGATAGCGCCCCAAAATGCCGAATATCGACTTCAGCAAAAATAAGCGCTGAGCCCATGTTAAATAAGAATTCCAGCGGATAGTTGAACTGATGTTAGGGTGCGTCGCTGTTCTCCAGCACATGCTCAATCCGCCGATCCGGAATGAACCAGATCAACGCCACGGCAATCAGCAGCGCGCCCGCAACCCACGCGTAGTCAGCAATCGCAAGCGGCATGGCGATCAGGTAGCCGACGAGAGAAATTTTGCCTTTGCGATCCGCGCCAACAGCGGTCGCCAGCGTGGAAGCGTTGCCGTGCAACGTGATGATTTGCCGTTGCAGCAGCGTGTAGGCGATCGCACACATGAGCAGGTCAAACGTATACACCGCGACGGGCAGCGACGCAAAGTGATTTTCGCCCATCCATCCCGTGGTGAACGGAATCAGCGACAACCAGAACAGCAGGTGCAGGTTCGCCCACAAAATTGCGCCGTTGACTTTCTTCACGGCGTGCAGCATGTGATGATGGTTGTTCCAGTAAATGCCGACGTACACGAAGCTCAGTAGATAGCTCACAAATACTGGCCATAGCTTCAACAGATCTGCCCAAGCGTCGCCATGCGGAACTTTAAGCTCTAGCACCATGATGGTGATGAT
>JANXNO010000016.1 GCA_025354075.1 Burkholderiales bacterium
GTCATCTGAGCAAAAAAAAAGAATTTGCTTGCAAAAAACAAAAGACCCCTGAAGCAGGGGCCCTTAAATGCAATGAATCAGCCAATCGATGTTTAACAAAACTCGGTGGCGTCCCCAAGGGGATTCGAACCCCTGTTACAACCGTGAAAGGGTCGTGTCCTAGGCCTCTAGACGATGGGGACTTAGGATCTAACAGTAAAACTACTCAATAAAAACGTGTCTTGGTGGAGATAAGCGGGATCGAACCGCTGACCTCTTGCATGCCATGCAAGCGCTCTCCCAGCTGAGCTATACCCCCAAAAACCTGCTTCTACCTACTCGCTTTCGCATGCCGTAGTTGCAGGCTTATCGAGCCTTGAATTATAGGCACATGTGCCCGTGTTTGGCAAGTGAGCCCGTTACTATTTCAGCGATTTGCACGAGGCCTCAGCGCAGCACGAGACTGATGTCGCAATCGCGTTGCTAGCGCTCGCCACTGCGAGGGCGAAAACTCGTCGCGAAACACGATGGACATCGAATTCAACGCGCGTTTGGGCGAAGGCAGTATCGGCGCTGCAATCACGTTGGGCCACACCACCGCCAGCACCATCGTGTCGCGACTGTCAGCACCGTCATTAGCGTCTCGAAGGCGTGCGATCAACGCTTCCACGTCTACCGCTTCAACCTTGCGACCACACCCAATTCGCCATACGACGAAGGCTGCAACAGCATGAACCACAGCCAAAATTGGCGCGCGATTGAACGCACACAACAGCGCAATAACCACGCAAACCGCAGCACAAAACAATCTCACCTGAGTGCGCTGCGGCATCGCAATTACGCTGGTTTGACCGCAGAAACCTTCGCGTCTTTGAGTTTTGCCAGCATCAACCACGTATCTATCGCTGCGTCCGGGTTCAGCGACAGTGAACCAATACCACGATCAACCAACCAGGCGGCAAGATCGGGGTGATCCGACGGGCCTTGGCCGCAAATGCCCACGTATTTGCCGCGCGCGATGCAAGCATCGATAGCCATGCCCAGCATCTTTTTGACCGCAGGATCGCGTTCATCAAACGTTGAAGCGATCGCGCCACCCGCGTCGCGATCAATAGCCAATGTCAGTTGCGTCAGATCGTTCGAGCCAATCGAAAAGCCGTCGAAATAATCAAGAAACTCGTCGGCCAAAATCGCGTTCGATGGCACTTCACACATCATGATGAGGCGCAAACCTGATTTGCCGCGCTCAAGGCCATGGCTTGCCAGTGCTTTGACCACGGCATCGGCTTCACCCGTGGTGCGGACAAACGGAATCATCACCTCGACGTTGGTTAGCCCCATCGTCTCGCGCACGTAGCGCAGCGCTTCACATTCGAGCGCGAAGCAATCGCGAAACTCGGGCGCGATGTAGCGCGATGCACCACGGAAGCCAAGCATCGGGTTTTCCTCGTGCGGTTCGTAGCGATCACCACCGAGCAGGTTCGCGTACTCGTTAGATTTGAAGTCACTCATGCGCACAATGACCGGCTGCGGCGAGAACGCCGCAGCAATGGTGGCGATGCCTTCCGACAAACGCTGCACGAAGAACGCGCGCGGCGAGGCGTAACCGTGAATACGCGCTGAAACTTTTGCTTTCAGATCGTCGGGCAACGTGTCAAATTCGAGCAGCGCACGCGGGTGAATACCGATCTGCCGATTGATGATGAACTCTAAGCGCGCCAAGCCCACGCCGTGATTCGGCACCTGCGAAAACTCAAAGGCGAGATCAGGATTGGCCACATTGAGCATCACCTTGGTCGGCGCAGCGGGCATGTTGTCGAGCTGCACTTCGGTGCGCTCGAACGGCAGGTTTCCTGCATAAATATTACCGGTGTCGCCTTCGGCACAGCTCACTGTGACGACGTCGCCATCGTTGAGCGTACTGGTCGCATCGCCACAGCCCACGACCGCCGGAACGCCGAGTTCACGCGCAATGATCGCGGCATGACAGGTGCGGCCACCGCGATTGGTCACGATGGCGCTGGCTCGCTTCATTACCGGCTCCCAATCGGGATCGGTCATGTCGGCGACGAGCACGTCACCCGGCTTGACCAGGTCCATCTCGGACGCATGCTTGATGATGCGCACGGTGCCTTGGCCAATTTTCTGGCCAATCGCGCGACCGGTGGCGAGCACGGGCGCGGAGGTTTCGGCCATGCGATAGCGCACCAGCGTTTTGTTGCCCTGCTCCCGTGATTTCACGGTTTCAGGCCGCGCTTGCAGGATGTAAATCTTGCCAGTGGTGCCGTCTTTGCCCCACTCGATGTCCATTGGGCGACCATAGTGCGCCTCAATAGTCAGCGCGTAGTTAGACAGCGTTTCAACCTCAGCATCGGTCAGCGAAAAACGATTGCGGTCCGCTGCAGCAACGTCAACGATGTCGGTAGATTTACCGGCTTTGGCCTCAGAACCAAAAATCATCTTTTGCAACTTGCTGCCCAACGTGCGGCGCAGAATTGCAGGACGACCCGCGCGCAGCGCGGGCTTAAATGCGTAAAACTCGTCGGGATTAACCGAACCCTGTACCACCAATTCACCTAAGCCATAGCTTGACGTCACAAATACGGCTTCGCGAAATCCCGACTCGGTATCGAGCGTGAACATGACGCCTGCGGCGCCCGTGTCCGAGCGCACCATTTGCTGAATGCCTGCCGACAACGCGATGGGCATATCTGCGTACCCCGTATGGACGCGGTAAGCGATGGCGCGGTCGTTGTACAGGCTCGCAAACACGCGACGCACCGCGTCGAGAATGGCGGGCAGGCCTACGATATTGAGATAGGTTTCCTGCTGACCGGCAAAGCTAGCGTCTGGCATATCTTCGGCCGTCGCCGAAGACCGTACGGCCCAGCTGATCGGTGCGCCAGCTGCTGCTTCAAGCGCGGCAATACCGGCTTTGATCCCCGTCTCAAGCGCTTCAGGTAGCGGCGCAGCCTCAATCCAGCTGCGTATATCCGCCCCGGCCTTGACCAAAGCTTCCACATCGTCAACGTCGAGCCCGTCGAGACGCGACGCAACACGTGCAGTCAAGTTATTGAGGGAAAGAAATTCGCGAAACGCTTCGGCGCTGGTGGCCAAACCGCCCGGCACCTGGACGCCTTTGTTCGAAAGATTCCCGAGTAATTCGCCGAGTGACGCGTTTTTGCCACCGAAATCGGCAACATCGGTCATCCGCAACTCGTCTAACCAACGCAGCCAGTGTGGATTGAGTTGCGTATCACGTCGCGCCATAGAGCCTCCAATTTAGAACCGCTGCTGATTCTAGCGAACGGTGCCGCCGCTATTGCTGCGACGCACAAAATTGATGACTCGATTGCCGCCCTGCAAAACCTAAAACGAGCTTGAACTCAAGCCAATAGGCTCCGCGTCTACCGCATCGCGAAGTTTTGAATACAAATCCGGATGGTTGCTACGCAGGAATTCGATGATCTGAATATCTTCTTTGCGCACTGTACTCAGGTCTACACCCTCCAGATGCACCAGACGCAACAACTCCGTGACAGGCTTGGGCATGTCACGACCGGCTTCATACCTAGAGCCGCCGCTCTGAGTGACACCGATTTTTTGCCAAAACTCTTCCTGGTTCAAGCCCAGCTTTTGTCGAATCTCTCGTGGATTCGCGATCTTCTGAAAAAGACTCATCGCTTCTTAAAGCCTCCCAAACGCAAGTGTCGACGATCCGCGCTTCTTCGAGCGCCTCCCGAATCTAAACAGGTAAACGACATACGCGCGTATGCCAAATGCATATCTTTAATTATAGTTCCTGCATGGAATATTCTCCGGGCTAGTGCGGCTTCTATACTCAACGCTATGAAAGGTGTTGCAGATCTTCACAGTCATTCCCGATATTCCGACGGCACATTGACGGTCGCGGATCTCGTGACCTTAGCAAAATCACGCGGCGTCGCGCTTCTTGCGCTCACGGATCACGATGAAATGGCCGGTTTAGCGGAGGCCAAACGGTGCGCGAGCGAGCACGGTTTGCAGTGGGTGTCCGGCGTTGAGGTGTCTGCCGAGACGCGGCGCACGCCCATGCACATTCTCGGCTTACGTCTCGACGAACACAATCCCGCCCTGCAGGCGGCCCTGCACGAGACGCGCGAAAAGCGAAAACATCGAGCACAACGCATGAGCGATTCCCTTGCGGAGGCTGGTATTCCGGATACGCTGGCTGGCGCGTTGACTTATGCGCCGAATCCCGATCTCATCTCACGGACGCACTTCGCTCGCCACCTGGTTGACAGCGGCGTTTGTCATTCGTTTGGCGAGGTATTTAGCCGTTTTTTGAAGCCTGGAAAGCCTGGATACACCAAACAGGAGTGGTTACCGATGGCGACTACCATTCAGCTGATCCATGGGGCCGGCGGACGGGCTGTGCTCGCGCATCCGGGGCGCTATGAACTGGATCAATTTGGCGGCGTGGACGCATTACTTCGGGAATTCACCGATGCGGGTGGGGACGGTGTAGAAGTGGTTTGTGCAGCGCATCATCCATCTGAATGGGCGCAGTTTGCAGCGCTCGCGCGCCGCTTCGGCCTGTTGGCCTCAATCGGCAGTGACTTTCACTCCCACGCCGAAAGCCGCGTGAAATTTGGCGACTTGCCACGACTTTCGCCTAACCTGAAACCCATCTGGCACGACTGGCCAGAAGCTGAATGTTTATATGCCTGATCGTCGCGCAGTTTTTTTTGTTTCCGACCAGACAGGCATCACCGCTGAAGCATTGGGTAATTCGCTTTTGACACAGTTTGACGGCTTTGAATTCAAAAAGACAACGATCCCCTTCGTGAACTCGGCCGAAGCCGCTGATCGCGCAATTTCACTAATCAACGCGTGCACCGCGAACGATGGCAAACGCGCCATTGTGATCAGCTCGATTGTGGATGAGGCGTTGAGCGAACGGATTCGCACCTGCGACGCGCGGGTGCTCGATTTTTTTCAGACGTTTATTGCACCGCTTGAGCAAGAACTTGGTGCCAAAAGCTCGCACGCGGCGGGGCGGTCGCATGGCCTGCGAAACTCCACCGAATATTTCACCCGAATTGAAGCGGTCAATTACACGCTTGCGCACGATGACGGCCAAAGCACCAAAGAACTGGGGCGTGCACAGGTGATTCTGGTGGGCGTATCACGCTGTGGCAAAACCCCCACATCGCTTTATCTCGGCTTACAGTGCGGTATTCGCTGCGCCAACTATCCATTGACGCCGGATGATTTCGAGCGCGGCGCTTTGCCCGATTCCATCGTTCGTCACAGGGATAGATTGTTCGGTTTAACCATCTCCCCTGAGCGATTGCAGGTCATACGTCACGAACGCAAGCCCGACTCGGTCTATTCGAGCACAAAGCAGTGTCGGTATGAGGTCGCAGCGGCAGAGCGCATGATGGAAAGCGCTGGTATCCCGATACTAAATACCTCGACCAAATCCATCGAAGAACTCGCCACCACAATTTTGATGGAACGCAAAATAGACCGGCATATGTTCTAGCGTGTAGGCGCTATCCAAAAACGACTGTCGCCCGCAACCCGCTGGTGCCAGGTTCGTCCAGCACGCGGTTGCGAAGCGTCAGTCGTGCCCCGATGAGCTTGCAAATGTCGCGGCAAATGATCAGGCCGAGGCCGCTGCCGGAAAGGGGGTCGCCTGACGAGAACGGTTCAAACAGTTTCGCTTCTCGCTCTGCATCGATTCCGCAGCCGCTGTCCCAAACTGACATCAACACCCCGCTGCCTGTTGCTCGGATATCAATACCGAACGCTGCCCCGGAGGGCGTATGACGAATGGCGTTACTCATCAGATTGCGAAACAGTTCTCGGATGAGCCATTCATGCCCTGTTGCGCGGAAGCCGTTTGCCTCTGCGCCCGAGACGTCGAGCGAAAAGTCAAGCGCCTTGTCGGCAATCAGGGGAGAGCACTCCACCGCCAGGTCCTGCGCCATTGCATGCAGATTGGTGAGCGCTTCGACCTGAGCCGGCTCAGCGTCCAGCTGCGCGACTTTGGCGAGCGCAAGCATCTGGTTGACGACCCGCGTCGCGCGATCCACCGAGTCAGCCAGCCCGGCAAAGGCAACGTCCGGAGCTACGTGACCGCGCTGGGCGTTCTGCACCTGTGCCTTCAGCACCGTCAGGGGCGTTCGCAGCTGGTGCGAGGCGTCGCGCACAAACCGCTGTTGATTGTCAAGGACGCGTTTGAGTCGCGCCATCACCTCATTGAGCGCCTCAATGGCCGGTTTGAGCTCGCGCGACGCTGGCGTGGTGATCGGGGCGAGCGAGTCCGGATCGCGCTCCAGCAACTCACGGCGTAACGCCGAAATCGGCCGCATGCCGCGTGCGATCAGCCACCATATCAGCGTGGACAGGAGCATCAAAAAAATGACCTGTCGATCCAGCGTGGAGCGCAGCGCTTGCTGGGCAAGAGTCTTACGCAACTCCAGCGTTTCTGCAACCTGTACGGTGACCATACGATACGCGTCGCTGCCACCGCTACCGACGTACACCGGTTGCAACAAGGCAGCGACTCGCACCGCCTCGTCCTCAAAGCGATCCTCGTAAAACGCCGCAAGCGCAGCGTAAGGCGAGCGTTTGGGGAACACGCCGTTGTGCGCCGGAAGTTCGGGGTAACCAGACAAAAATCCACCGTCAAAATCAGTCACGCGATACACGATGCGACCCCGTGTCACGGCCTCGAACACTTCCAGCGTCGCATACGGGAGCGATGCGCTCAGCTTGCCATTTTCAAACTTAACCGTGTCACCAATCGCGCGTGCAGACGCAAGCAAGGTTCGGTCAAATGCCACATTGATGGACTGCAACGTGTTTTGATAGATGACCGTTGTGTCCACAATCAAAAAAGCAACCAGCGCAGCCAGAATAGAAAGTGTAAGCCGCCGCTTGATCGAGATCGGCTGCAACTGCTTCATGATGCCCGCTTCACACTGCCCGTTTTTCGCGGATCAAATAGCCCACACCGCGCAGCGCCACCAACTCCACGCCGAGTCCAGTCAATTTTTTGCGCAGCCGATACGCGACAACCTCAATTGCATCGGGTTGCGCGTCACGCCCATCACCAAAAACCTTTTCCCACAAGCGCTCACGGGTAACCGCATGGGCGGGTTTTTCGATCAGCGTGACCAACATCGCAAATTCGCGCGCCGAGAGTTCAAGCGCCTGCTCGTTCGCGTAGCAAACGGCTGCGGCTTCATCAACCCGCAATGCACCGAAGTGTTGACGCACCGATGCTACGTTGCCGCCCCGGCGCAATAGCGCGTGAAGGCGTGCCTCCAGCTCATCCAGATCAAACGGCTTGGGCAGGTAGTCATCCGCCCCAAGGCGCAAACCCTGAACTCGGTCGCCCACGGTACCACGCGCAGTCAACACTATGACCGGCGTCGTCGTGCCGTGTGCACGCACCGCTCGCAACACGTCAAGGCCATCCATCTCCGGAAGCGTCAAATCGAGCACGATGGCGGCGAATTCTTCATGCGTCGCGCGATCCAGGGCGCTGCGGCCATTGGTCGACTGCGACACATGAAAACCACGCCGCGACAGGGCCAACGCCAATGCCTGCGCGAGCGCAGGATCGTCCTCAACGACCAGCAGTCGGGGTTTCTCCGCTTGAGTGCCGTTACTCATCGACATACATTCTCAGGCTGCGTCTGTTGTGTTGCGGACGGTTCGGCATGGACACTGCTCCCTATCAACGAGTAGCGAAGGACAGCCAGCCGACAGGTCGACTTTCTACCATCGCGCCAGACAATTCACTCAATTTAGTCGCTTTAAAACCGATTTACGCAAGGACGAGATTTATGAAACTTATGTTACGCCAAGCCATGCTTGCGTTGGGCACCACGGTGCTGTTGGCAGGCAGCGCGCTCGCAGTTGACAACGTCAAATTCATGATCGGAGCCAATCCGGGGGGCGGTTACGACCAGACCGGTCGCGGCCTCGGCAAAGCGATGGTCGAAGCGGGCGCAGCAAAAAGCGCGCAGTTTGAAAATAAGGGCGGCGCTGGCGGCACCATTGGACTGGCGCAATTCGCCAACGCCACCAAGGGCGACGGCAACGCGATGATCGTCACGGGCGCGGTGATGGTCGGCGCTATTGTGCAAAACAAACCGCCGGTAACCCTGGCGCAGATCACACCGATTGCGCGGCTTTTTTATGAATACAACGTGTTTGTAGTCCCGGCCAACTCGCCGCTTAAAAGCATGAAGGACGTGGTCGAAATGCTCAAAAAAGATCCGGGCTCGGTCAAGTGGGGCGGCGGCTCGCGCGGATCCGTCGATCACATTTCTGTGGCGCAAATCGCCAAGGACGCGGGCGTTGATCCGACCAAAATTAATTACGTACCGTTCCAGGGTGGTGGTGAAGCGTCTGCCGCGATTCTTGGTGGTCATGTGACGATCGGCACGTCGGGCTGGAATGAGATGGTGCAGTTCATCAAAAGCGGAAAAATGCGCGCGCTGGCCGTCACTTCTGGCGCTAAGTTGCCCGGAGAGACCGTGCCAACGCTCAAGGAGCAAGGTATCAACGTTGAAATCGGCAACTGGCGCGGCGTGTACGGCGCGGCGGGCATTAGCGCCGACCAGCGCAAGAGTCTCACTGATGCTGTGATCGCAGGCACCAAGCAAAAGTCGTGGAACGACGCGCTTGCCGCCAACGACTGGTTTCCAGCGGTGTTGACCGGCGATGAATTCAGCAAATTTGTCGACGCGGAACATAAGCGCATCGAGGAGTCGATGCGCGCAGTAGGCCTGGTCAAATAGCAACTAATAATCGGTCAAGCACGAGCGGCTCTGCCGCGACCCATGGGCGTGCAAATGACGCCGGTCGTCGGTAAGCTGCTCCTGCAGGTTGCGCTACAAGCGCGACCTAAAAAAAAGGGGAAATCATGCAAAAAAACTGGCAGGTCGGCATCGCCGCATTCATTCTTATGCTGTCCGCCGTGTTCGGTGTGGGCGCGACGCAGCTACCTGCGGACACGGGCTACGCGGGCATTGGTTCGGCGTTTATGCCTGCGGTGGTTGCACTGTTTTTGTTGCTGGTCGGCGCATTGCTGATGTGGCAAGCCTGCACCGGCGGCTTCAGAAATTTCACGGATGGTGTGGTTGATCTTGTTGCCGATCATCGAGGCGCACTGTGGGTTACGGCAGGCATTTTGGTGAGCGCAGCGCTGATGACGAAGCTGGGTTTTGTGGTCGCAGCGACCACGCTATTCGTCTGCGTCGCGCGCGGTTTCGGCAGCAAAACGTGGCTTCGCGATGCGATCACGGGCGCGGTGCTGGTGTTGCCGGTGTTCTGGTTGTTCACGCTGGTGCTGGACGTGAATTTGCCACATCTTTTCAACGACTGGTTCTAGGGGCTGCATCATGATGGAAACCTGGACGCTTTTACTTGGTGGTTTCGGCACCGCGCTGCAACCGATGAATTTGATGTGGGCGTTTATCGGTTGCCTGCTCGGCACCGCCATCGGCGTGCTGCCCGGCATCGGGCCTGCGCTGACGGTGGCGATGCTGCTGCCGGTGACTGCCAAGGTTGATCCGGCGGGTGCGTTGATCATGCTGTGCGGCGTGTATTACGGTGCGGCGTATGGCGGCTCGACCACCTCAATTTTGATGAACACGCCCGGTGAAAGCTCGTCGATCATGACGGCGCTTGAGGGCAATACGATGGCCAAATATGGCCGTGCGGGGCCAGCGCTGGCGACGTCTGCTATCGGCTCATTTATCGCGGGCACCATTGGGGTGGTGTTGTTGACATTATTTGCGCCGCTGGTGGCTGATCTCGCGCTCAAATTTGGTCCTGCTGAATTTTTCTCGTTGATGGTGCTGGCGTTCGTCACGGTGTCATCAGTGCTCGGCGCATCCATGTTGCGCGGCATGGTTTCGCTGGCGCTGGGCTTGGCCATTGGCTTGGTCGGCATGGATTCCATCGCGGGTATTCCGCGCTACACGGCGGGCGTGCCGGAGCTGATTGACGGCATTGAGTTCGTGCTGGTTGCGGTAGGTTTGTTCGCGGTGGGCGAAGCGCTGTATTCAGTGCTCTACGACCCGAAGGGCGATGCCACTGAGCGCAACAAAATGAGCTCAATCTGGATGACCAAAGACGACTGGAAACGCTCGTGGCCCGCGTGGTTGCGCGGCACGGCAATTGGCTTCCCGTTTGGTTCGATCCCGGCGGGTGGCGCAGAAATCCCGACGTTTTTGTCGTATTCGACCGAGCGCAAACTCTCGAAATTCCCCAAAGAATTTTCAGGCGAAGGCGGCAAAGGCGCAATCGAAGGCGTGGCAGGTCCTGAGGCGGCAAACAACGCGACCGCAGCAGGAGCACTGGTGCCGCTGTTGACACTTGGCATCCCAACCTCTGCAACCGCGGCGATCCTGATTGCAGCATTCCAAAACTACAACATCCAGCCCGGCCCCCTGCTCTTTCAAACCAGCGGTCCGCTGGTGTGGGGCTTGATCGCGTCGCTGTACGTCGGCAATGTGATGCTGCTGGTGCTCAATCTGCCACTGGTTGGCATGTGGGCGCGACTTTTGACCATCCCCAAACCGCAGCTTTACGCAGGCATCCTCGTGTTCGCGTCCATCGGCGTGTACGGCATGCGGCAAAGCGCGTTTGACCTCGTGCTCATGTACGTCATCGGCGTCATCGGTGTCATCATGCGCCGCTTCGATTTTCCGGTTGCACCAGTGATCGTAGGCATGATCTTGGGCCCCATGGCCGAGAAGCAATTGAGGAATGCGCTGGCTATAGCGCAAGGCGACTGGCTGATCTTTTTCAAGCAACCCATCGCCTGCACCTTCATGGTGATCACCATCGCCGTGATGTTTGTGCCGATCATTCTGCGCAAGCGCGGTGTGCGGTTAGCAGAAGACGATTAAGGCCATCAGCTTCTGGCTTAAAGCCTTATCGCGTCTAGGCTAAATGAGTAAATCGTCATAAATCGACTTACGCGCTTATATAGCGCTATGCCCATATAGGGCGGGCGATTCAGACAAAAGCTGTTAACGAAAATATTGCAGCGAAACGCAGAGTTTTCGAAAAGTGAACGCGTGTCGCCGTTAGTTTTTTACCAACTCCACGCGCCGGTTCTGCGCTCGGCCAATCGCCGTGCCGTTGTCAGCAACCGGTTTGGTTGCGCCCAATCCCTGCGCCGCCATGCGCGCCGCAGCAACACCTGCGGCAACCAGATACACCTTCACCGCTGTCGCCCGTTTCTCCGACAGGCTCTGGTTGTAGGCAGGCGTCGCAGTCGAATCGGTGTGGCCTTCGATGGTGAACTTCCAGTCGCTCTTTTCTTTTGCGAGCTTCACGATATTTTCCAGCGCCGCTTTTGATTCCGGCTTGATCACGTCGGAGTCAGTATCGAAATTGATGCCGTAAATCCGCGCTCGGCCCGTCTCGGCGATGTCCTTCGCCAATTGCGACGACGCCATCTGAGTGCCTTTCCAGTGGGGGCAAACGCCCACCGTGTCGCTGGTCCTTTTACCAGTCCAGATGGAGCCGGTGCCGTCGGTCTGACCCTCGGCCCACCAAAGTCCCAGCATCTCCTTGCCGTCCGGCGAAAAGGTCAACACGGCAGGCCCGCGCTCTTTGCCCTGCACCCAAGTGAAACGCGTGACGCGCCCGTCCACACCGCCATTGGTGATCAGGCCGTCGGCATGTTCATAGCAACCGGACACCAAAGCACCCTCCTGTTGCAGGCGAAAATTGTTGAAATTCGTGGCATAAGTGCCAGAGAGATTCGGCGCGGCAGTTTTCGTTTTTTGCTCGCCATAAGCGCGAACATCGAACAACTCAATGTACTCGGCCGAGCCGTGATTGTTCTTGATCGTGAGCTTGATCCAGCGCGCGGTCACCGCCTTGGCGATAGCAAAACGCTGCTTGTCCTTTTTCGCTTTCAGCGACACTGCCACAAGCAACTCAAAGCCGCTAGTCGGCCCGACGTTTGACACCTCAATCACCACGTCTTTCGCTGAGCGGCTGCCCTGTTCATCGCCATCCACACCCGCCGAATCAAACTCGAGCGCCTTGATTACCGACTGCTCGGGTAGCGCGATCAACACCTCCTGCGGCGTCACCGTGCCCTTCGGCGTCGCCCAACCGGTCCGGCTGCGCTCATCCAGCAACCAGAACGCCGACCACGTCTCGTCGTATTCCGCAGGCTTCTTCAAAATCCATGCACCGTTGGCGTAGGACGTGAGGTTGATGTCCGCAGCGGGCGCAGAGGGCGCTGCGGCGGGGGTTGCCGCTTGCGTTGAAAAGCCAAACAAAGCGACCACTGCGGCCAAGGAAGCAATGACGAAGCGATTGCAAACGGTGATGATGCTCAAGGACAACTCCTGAATTTGGTCTAGCTCGCATTATCTGATGAGCGCCTTCAAACACAAAAGTATCAACGAAGTTACGCTGCCCAACGAAACTCTCGGCCCTCCGCGTCGTTCCATCGTTCCGCCGCACCGCACGCGGCCAGATGCGTTTGCAGCGCTTTGCGGGCACGGTGAACACGCACCCAGATGTTGGCTTCTGACAACCCGGATCGTGCGGCGATGGACGCTGTTGTTTCGCCTTCGACTTCGCGCGCCATGAAGACGTCAGCTACGCCCGAGGGCAACTTGATCAACGCTTCGTTGATTTGCGCCAACAACTCCGCGCGTTCGCAGGCGTGCTGCGGGTTAGTTCCCAAGTCTTGTGCGCCTGATGCGACCATCGCGGCGTTCATCTCGTCATGTTCGCGCTCGGGGTCTTCTGCCGTGATCGCTACAAAGCGGCAGCGATCGCGCAGCGCGTCGGCGAGCTTGTGTTTCAAGATGCCTGCGAGCCAGACGCGGTACGTGGAGCGACCGCTGAACGTGGCCGCAGCGGCTGAATCTTCGCCCTTAGATTTTGCTGACTGCAACGCGGCCAGAAACGTCTCCTGCACCATATCGTCGGCCAGCGCGGGATCTCCGACGCGGCGCATCGCGAAGCGGTACAAATAGTCGCGGTGTGCGGCGGGATCGGACAGGCTAGATAAGGCGACGACCGATGAAGCTGAGGTGGGAACGGCTGCAATCATGAATTTCTCCTCGGACTGTTATCGTTTGTCCGCGGAGAGAATTTTGTGCAGCGTAGATCACTGCTTTATCGCAGCAACATATCAATTTCATAACAAATAGTGACTCGTAAAGTGTCAGGTAACGGGCGCTGCGCGGACATAGAAAGATGGAGATGTCAAAAATTCTGGTCGTCGAAGATAACGCCGAAATCGCGCAACTGATCCGCATGCACATGGAGGATATGGGGCACACAACGACGTGGGAATCCGACGGCAGTCGAGGTCTCGCCAAGGCGCAGAGCGAGGCGTTTGACCTGATTGTGCTGGACCTCATGCTGCCCGGCAAGGACGGTCTAGAAATCTGCCGTTCGCTGCGTGCGGATGCCAGCAAGTACACGCCAATCCTGATGTTGACAGCCAAAAGCGGTGAGATTGACCGGGTCGTGGGCCTTGAAATGGGTGCAGACGATTACCTGAGCAAGCCGTTTTCCATCCCCGAATTGCAGGCGCGCGCCAAAGCGTTGCTGCGTCGCGCTGAGCGGATGGGCGCATCGCCCGCATTGGCTCGGGCGAGCACCGCACCGAGCAACACCATCAATTTTGACAAGCTCTCGATTGACCCGGATCGCCGCGAAGTGCGCCTCGATAACAAGGTCGTCGCGCTCACCGCTAAAGAGTTCGATCTGCTGCATTTTTTCGCACAAAATCCGGGGCGCGTTTACAGTCGATCACAATTGCTCGGCGCCGTGTGGCGCACCACGCTTGAGAGCTACGAACACAACGTGAACACCAACATCAATCGGCTGCGCGCCAAGATCGAGGCCGATCCTGCCGTGCCGCATTACGTGATCACGGTGCGCGGTGCCGGGTATCGTTTCACCGATCCGAGCTGATCGCGCGATTGCTTGTGAAGAGAATTTTCAACAGTTTGCGCGCGCGAATCATCGCACTGGTGATCGTATTTTGCGTGCTGATCAGTGCAATCTTTATCGGCGTATTGAACTACGCGTATATGGGTTATTACGACGAACTGCGACAACGACAAGGTAGCGAATTTGCACGCAATATCGTGGCGATGTACCCCCAGCTGGGTGACTTTGAAAAACTTGATCGCGCAGACGTCGAAAGTCTGTTTGAAAAAATGCTGCTGCTGGATCCACGCAGCGCGATCTATTTGCTCGACAGCGACGGTCGCATCCGCGCGGGCTACACCAAAGAGCGATCCATCGGCAGCAAGGCGAATGTGTCGCTCGGGCCGATTCGGCGCGTGCTCAATGCACCGATTGGTCAGACGGTGTATGGCGACGATCCTGATTTCACCGGCCAGCGTCGTCTGTTTGCTGTGGCTCCGCTGGTGGCTGCGTCTGCCAAAGCCGAACCCGCAGGCTACGTCTATGTATTGATGCGTCCGCCCAACACCGACGTGGCCAGTACGCTCATGCAGAGCTACGCGAATCGAAGCGCTATTGCTGTGGCTGTTGGCGGCACATTATTCAGTGCACTGCTCGTGTTTGCGGTGTTGTCATTGATTACCCGACCGCTGAAACGCCTGACCGACGCAGCCGACGCAGTCAGCGCCGACGACACACACGGGGCGCTCAGCCTGAATATGCTGCCACCTGGTGGTGACGAGTTGCGCAGCGATGAAATTGGTCGGCTGTCGCGCGCGTTTCGGGCGATGGTAATGCGGCTGCGCGAGCAGGCGCATCAGGTGAAACGCGTTGACGCGAATCGCCGCGAGTGGGTCGCCAACGTGTCGCACGATCTGCGCACACCGCTGACCTCGTTGATCGGTCATCTGGAAACCATTCAAATGCGCGGCGAGCGTATGAGTGTCGAAGATCGCGTTCGCTTTCTCGATGTAGCGATGAGGAACGCGCAGCATCTTGATCGTTTGTCGTCGTCACTGTTCGATCTGGCCCGGCTCGAAAGCGACGACTTGCCGCTCGATAAATCACCCGCGCATCTCGGTGAATTTCTCGATGACTTCGTCGCACGTTTTGCAGCAGTTGCCGAGACACGCAACATCGCGCTGACCGTGGAATATCCGCCGGGCTTGCCTTTGGTGTCGATTGATGCTGCGCTGGTTGAGCGCGCGCTCGCCAATTTGATGGATAACGCACTGCGTTACACGCCCTCGGGCGGCGCAATCATGCTCAGTACTACGCCGCGCGACAACGGCGTTGCCATCGCGGTGGCAGACAGCGGAACAGGCATCGACGCCACCATGCTGGCCCACGTCTTCGAGCGCTTCTTTCAGGGCAGTCGTCATCGCGAAGGGGGCGGCCATGCCGGGCTGGGCCTCGCCGTCGTTGAGCGCGTCGCTCAGCTGCACGGCGGGCGTGCGAGCGCGGCCAATCGTGACTCGGGTGGGGCCGTGTTTGAGCTGTGGTTTCCGTTATCTTGAAGCCGGTACGCAACAGATGAAACCCAGGTTCCGCTCCCTGCGCATGAAGCTGGCGTCTCGCGTGCACGCGAGGCATACTTCATGCAGGCGACAACGTCTTTTTGACCGTCAACCAATCAGCCTCGTGGAGTGTGAACATGTTTGAACCTTGCGCTCGTCGTTCGCGACCTGCTGTGGTGGCGGCGCCTGTAAACGGCACCAATGGCACCCCCGCTCCGATCCCCCAGTATGCATTTCCCGGAGGTTTCAATGCCCACCGCTAACCCTCGATGGAAATTAGCCTTATTCTAATTTGCATTAGAAGTTGCTTTAATAATCCAATCCCAATTGCCTATTGAAGCCACGCGCCGAGCGTTGTTTTCAAGGGCGAGCAGACCGGTGACCAGTTGGTCGTCAAGGGCGTCGAGACTGTCGAACGCGTGGTTGTGGAAATACTTCTCGCGCAGCTCATCCCAGAGATGCTCGACCGGATTGAGCTCAGGGGAGTACGGCGGCAAGCTGATCAGGCTGATGTGGCTCGGGATCGGCATCGATTGGCTCTTGTGCCAGCCCGCCCCATCAAGCACCATCACGATATTGTCGTCTGGGTAGCGCCGACTGATCTCGGCAAGAAACAAGCCCATGCAGTCACTGTTGACGTGGGGCAGCACCAGCGAGTCAAAGCGAGCGTCCGGGATGCTCACCGCGCCGTAGGCGTAGAGGTACTGATGGGTCAGCATCGCCTTGACTGTGGGGCGCAGCGGGAACTTCGCCCAGCAATAACGGCAGTCACTGATTCGACCGAAGCGCGCTTCATCTTGAAACATCAATCTCAGGGGTCGTTTGGTTTCAAAGGCACCTAAGGAGCACGCGCAGGACTGCGTTCGAACTGAGAAAGGCACGGCGCGAAAAGACAGCGACGTCCGCAGGTGCCTCTTCGGAGACGGCAAATCAGTGCGTTAGCCTGGCCATCGCTTTAGGCTCGGGTCGACGACGTAGCGCAAGTCATCGAGAACATCCAAGCCGGTTTGATGAAGGATGTGCAGGATATCGATCATGACCCAGTTGTCGATGATTTTGCCGGTGCGGTCAGTGCGATACCAATCAGCCACGCGCATCTCGACGCGCTTTCCAGAGGGCGGCAGACCCAGCCACTGTCCACCCAGGTGCGTGCCATATAGCGACGGCCAGCCTGCGGTCACCGCAAAGTGCCCATCACCCAGGCGAATGTAGTGACCCGGGGCGTCCTCGGGACCGGTATGGTCGCGCACGATGCCTTCGCGATCAGGAAACGCTTGGATAAAGAGCGCACCGTGAAAATCCAGAAAGCCACGCTGACCTCGTGAACTGCCAATACCGGCTGGGCCGTACCACATCATATTTTTGTGCCAGTGGGGGCTGTGCTTGCTGCGCGTCGAAGCGAGGTTTTTGAGCTCGTCGCCGCTAGCTAAACCAAGCTGCATCTCCCGCACAGCGGAGAGCGTGATGGCACCCAACCCCGCGTCGACATTTTCGCTCGTTGCACCACTATCGCAGGGCGGAAAAGCCCACGCTTCGGCAGAGCCGGGCATGCGGCGCAGTGGGTAGTAACCGGCCTGCCGCATGACATCCAAAATGTCGAGCAACACATAGAGCTTGGTGATTCGTCCTTCATGAAAGACGGCGTTAATGCCGATACGCAGCGTGCACAAACCATGCGTCGGAGCGATGCCAAGCCATGGCTTGGAGAAATTCCCCATCAGAACGCCCCACGTGCTGACGCATTCCCGGCCCTCATATTCGCCTTCCAGCATGAACGCCATGCGAGCCTCCCAATCCGGAAACGCTTCGCGCAGGGGCCCCCAAAACCGCGAAGCCGCTTCGGTGCAACCATTCATGTCGTTAAAGGGATGGAAAGCACGCCAGACAACGCTCGGATGGCAATATTTGGCGAGGGTTTGTTCGATTGCTATGTCATCGGCCTCAGAGAGTTCGAACAACAGTTCGGCGAGTAATCGTTTGTTGGTGGCCTGATTGTTCATAGCATCTGCGTGCAGGTGGTTTTCAGTGGTTGAGGGCATCATGGCGTCACGGTGGAGGTCGGCTTCGCTGCATCAATGGCTGCACGCGTTGCGTCGTGAGTCGCACGGGTCACGTTCAACATGCCGTAGAAGATGCTTGCCACCAATCCAGGGATGACGGAGAGCACGAACGCCACAGCCAAGCCCATCAACACCGGCTCTGGCACTTGGCCAGGCGTGGCCTTTGCGGGAAATGCGACGATGGCGAGCACCCAGCCCGCAAGGGCCGTGCCAAGCGCCTGATCGACGCGGGCGAAGAACGTGCGCGTGGCATACAGTGCACCCTCTTGGCGGATGCCGTACTTCAGCTCGTTCTCGTCGGCGATGTCGGCGAGTGCCGAATAGATGGTGGTGGTCATGATGCTGTAAGGCGCGTGCTGCAACAACGAAAACGCAATCAAAATCGCCACGAGTCCTGTTGTCTGCGCCGCGAGGATGCCAAAGTAGCCGAGCGCGAGCGGTATAGCCGGGCCAATGCAGTAGATCATCAGCGCAACCATGCCCGTCCAGCGTTTTTCGAAGCGCTGGTGAAGCCGGGTGACAAAAAACGACCCAAACAGGTAACCCACAAGGCTGCCGATTGAAAAGAATGCCAGCTCGTCGTTACGCAGTTGCCAAAAATACGTAGCGTTGTAAATCCACAGGCCGCCGCGAATGCCCGTCATCAGAGACAAAAAGAAGAAACCGATTAACAACACGACGTAGTTGCGATTGCGAAGCACCCGTCCCATGTCGCGGGCCCACTCACGAGCACTGAAGCCCGGCGTAGTGGTCGCCGGTTGCACCAAATAAGGAATACGCCGCTTGGTGATTGCGCTGGAGACCAACAGACATGCCATCACAATGCAGGCGATGGTAATCGAAAAGGCTGGCCACCGAGACGGATCAAGCGCACCGTTGGGAAAGGCTTGACTCGCGCGAAAAAAAACCAGAAAGCAGAGTTGCCAGCCAAGCGTGTCGCCGATCCAGAGAAAGAACGTGTTGACGCTCATGATGCTTGTGCGCTCGAGATAGTCGTTCGACATCTCACCGCCCAGCGCGAGATGTGGCGTATGAAACACCGTCATTGCTTGCAGCAGCATCACGTTGAACACCGCAAGCCAAACGAGCTCACCCGTCGAGCCGAGACCCGCTGGCGGGTTGAACAGCCCCCAGAAGAGCAACGCCGCAGGCAAGATTGATGCGAACATGAACGGGTGCCGACGACCCCAGCGGGTGCGCGTGCGATCAGACCATGAGCCGATCAGCGGGTCGAATACCGCGTTGATGATCAACCCGAGGGCCAGTGCCACCCCAATCGATGCGGTGTCCAACCCACGCACTTGGTTGTAGAACAGCATCAAAAACGCACTGGTCGTGGTGATCACGATCGCCTCGGCAGAGCTGCCGAGGCCAAAGGCCCATTTCATGCGCCAGCTCACGGGGGGCAGTGAGTGCGGAGTCATGGCCGGACGTTGCAAGCCGCCCCTACAGGCAAACGGAGCGCCAACGCGCAACCTGACCCCGCAAGCTTCGTGCAGGCCATGCTTGGCCCGCAGAGGCTTCCAGAACGCAGCTCATTACCGGAAACAAGCATCGCTTAGAAACGGTAGCTAGCACTGAGGCCGTAACTCCGCGGCGGCGCGTAGCTCACCAAAAGTGACCGGTGATTACCGTATACCGCGCGGCTGATGGTTGCCTTGTCCTCGATATTGTTGACAAATGCCCGGATGCTGTATTTGCCGTCGCGTGATGCGTACGTCAAGCGCAGATCGGTCTTCGTGAACGCCGCGTTGTTTCCGAATCCCGGCGTGAGGTCGGTCAAGATGTAGCCGGAGTTGTAATACGTCTGAATTTCCGGCGTCAGCGTACCGCCCCCCCCCAGACTGAACGTGTAGGCCGCAGACAACTGGATGGTGTGTCTTGGCGAGAAGGCCCTTGGAGACGTGTATTTTGTGCCGTCAAGCCCAGTACCTGCGAGGACGTAGCGGAATTGCGGCACGCCGCCGGTAATGACTTGATTGCCGTTGGCGTCGCGCACTGGGACGAACCGGTTCGGGTCAGTGCGTGCATTCGGGAACGGCGTGCCTTGCACCCCGTTGGCTTCGCCAGAACCTGGAACGCAGTTCGGCGTGATTCCACAGAAACCGGCTGTGCCTCCGAAGTTGAACGTGTTGACCGCGTAGTCGAGCTGCTTGGCATCCAAGAAGTTGTAGGCCGCCGACAGGCGCAGCTCTTTGGTGGGCCGGAGCACCGCCTCAAGGTCTAAACCGTAGGCCCGATCCCTCCCAACGTTCTGCACCAGTGCGATGACGCTGGTGAGCGGCGCATTTGGATTTGGGATCGAGGTTTGGGCGTGAAGATCGGTGTAATCGTTGAGATAGGCTGCGGCATTCAGCGTCAACGTTCGGTTCCACAGCGTGTTCTTGGAACCGATCTCGATTGCCCTCACCTTTTCGGGTGCGAACGGCAGCAGGGTCGGCACACCGCCGATTGTCACCGCGCCCGAGTTGAAGCCACCGGCATGGGTGCCGTTCGAGAGGCTGGCGTAGATCATGTGATCGCGGTTAAATTTGTAATCGGCTGCCACGCGAAAGTTCATGTAACGGTAGACGTTGTTAGCACAAACGAAGTTGTAGGCCTGCGCAACCGCTGTGGGCGAAGCAGAGACTGAAGCCGAGTTGGCCGGAATAAAGCCGCCGCAAGCGTAGTTGATCGGATCATTGATGTCGTGAGCGAAGTACGCTCCCGTGCCGGTAGGACTGGTATTGAACCGCGACGAGAGTACATCCTTTTTGTCTTCGGTGTAGCGCAGCCCGCCGGTGAGCGTCAGCTTGTCAAAGAACGTCTGCGACAACTGACCATAGAGCGCCGTAGAGCGGGTCTTTTGCTCGTAAGCGCTGAAGCTGTCGAACCCAGTTTTCTGATTGAACCCTGTTCCGGAAGGCAGCGAGGTAAAACCGAACGGGTAATACTGAGCGCCCGCCGGTGCCGTCGCGGTCACGTAGTCGCGGTTGAGATTCGTGACGCTGCGGTCTCGCGCGGTGTCGCCGAAGAAGTAGGCGCCGGCAATCCACTGAAGTCGCCCCGGCTTTTCATCGTTCGACAGGATCTGAAACTCCTGGGTGTAAGTCTTGGCCAAGGTCTGCTGGTACGAATAGTTAAGCAGAACGGGGGTGAGGCTGCCACCGGTGCGGATCAAATCAAAATCCGCAAAGCTCGAGATCGAACGAAGGCGTACCGATCCCACGTCGTAGTTGACGATCCCGCTGTATTGCTTTTGCGACCCCTGGCGGAAGATGTTGCCCGCATAGTTCACCTTGTACGGGTCTGCGAGAACTGGGATACCTACGTCCACTCCGTTGATGTCGGCAATGCCGTCGCGGAAACGCGAGTCGACAAGCAGTGGCGTCCCAGTGAAACTGTTGCCGTTAAACCCGTTGGGCAGGTTGTAGGTGATGCCGTTGTAGGTCAAGGACTGGCCGGGCGCCCGGATCAGGCTTGTGTCGACCAACGTACCCGCAAACTTTTGGCCGAAACCGCCCTGGCCTTCACCGCCGAGATCCGTGTAGGCGGCGCGCACAATCACCTCAAGTGCGGGCATAGAGGGGGGCGCAATGCGCACCGTGGCGCGACCAAACTGCTGCGCCTCACCGCCGATGTCGTTGCCGGTTCCGATGTTCTTGATGTAGCCTTTCGTCTTCTCAGATAAGCCGGCAAAACGGACTGAGACGGCATCGGAAACGGGTATGTTCACAAAACCTTCTACCCGGTGACGAAGAAATTTTCCAATAGACAGATCCAGCCCACCTTCGAGCTCCTCCGTCGGCAGGGCGGAATGGAATACAAGATTGCCGCCGAAGCTGTTGCGCCCGTACAGCGTGCCTTGAGGGCCCTTTTGCACCTCGACTCGCGCCAGATCGACGATCGGCGGCACCTGGCTGGTGCGCGATTGGTAGATGTCGTCCACATAAATGCCAAATCGCGGATCGCTGGTGGCGGAAACATTCTCCGTGTAGGTGCCGCGCATCGCTGGCCGAATGTCGGATCCGGAGCGCCCCATTCGAAGGCCAGGAACGAGCTGTTCTAACCTTTCTGGTGTCGTGACTTCGGCGTTCTTGAGCTGCGCACCGGAGAGAGCCGACACCGACAATGGCGCGGCCTGCAGCGGTTCAGCCCGGCGCTGGGCCGTAATGACGACGGTTTCTACGGTTGCTGCCTCAGCAGGTGAAGCGGCAGGCGCAGCCGTAGGCGCACTGGCCGGCGCTGCGGCTGGAACCACCGTTTGCGCTGCCAGCGGCAGGGCAAAGGTAGTGGCGAGCACTGCGGCCAGAGTGGTCAGTTGAAACTGCGGTTGGCGTTGATTGAAGCGCGGCATAAATTCCTCTTTCTTTGCGTGGTGTTGTTGTCGTGATAGTTCGGGACGGGTCAAAACTGAATGGGTGCTGGCACGGGCCATGCGTCGGAGACAGCGAGCCGTCGGTGTTGCAAGCCACCGTCGGCATCAATACGGCAGGCCGCGAGCGCCCAGCGACGATGAGCCTGACGCGGCAAGCCGTGTGACAGCAAGCGCAGCGTATACAGCGCCACGAACGCATCTCCGCTGCTGAAGGCGCGAACGACGAGCGCTCGGCTGCTGCTGGCCGCGGCCGCTCCGGCTGGACTCGCACCTTCAGCACCAACCTGACCCGACAGCAGCGCCTCGGCTGCGCAGGCTTGCACCTGTGGCCAGGCCAGCGCGGTAAGCGACGGGTGATCAGCCGGGTCGCCAGCGCACATCGTGCGGTCCTGCGTCAGGAAATCATCGCTCGCCGCCGGCACACCTGACTCGGCCGCAGCATCGTCTGCTACCGGCCCGGCTACCCACACACGCGCCAGAACGCCGTCGACAACGTCGGCAAACACACCGATCATGCGACCATCCGGGAGAGCGTCGAGCACCGCCAGCGCCCCCGGTGCGGTTAGCACATAGGGCGTGGCAGACATCAAAAGCGGGTGACGAGCGAATAAATCCAGCGCGTCGGTGCGGCCGAAGGTGTCGAAACCCCAAGCGTGTACGCAGAGGGTGTTGGCCAGCGGCGCACTGCTGCCTGGCAGGCCTCGCAATAGCGCGGACAGTTCGGCCAGCAGCCGCGCAGTAGTGCTGGTATTGGTATTGGTATTGATGTCGGTGCTGCTCATGTCGCACCTCGCGGGGAATCTGCACCGAGGCCGCCGTGCACCTGGCGCAGCACGGCCAGTTCGTCAAACACCGTCTGATCCCGCACGATGCGACCGGCACGAAGTGTGTAGTGGCTGCTGCCAGCGATAAGAATCTGTCGCCCAGTCCCCGAGCCCCACGGACCCGTGCCAACGTGCACGCCAGAGGCAGCCCAGCGAAGCGCCACCGCGATTTCGTCGTTGGGAAGCGGGCGCGCCGCCCAGTGCTCAATCGTCACGTTGAAGTCCTGGAGCTGGGCGCGGAGCTGCATCAGGCAGCCGATCCAGTAGCCGCGTCCCCAGCCCCTGCGGTTGGTTGGCCAACGCACCTCGATACTGGCCGAGACGTGGTCAGCTGCCTCGCCATATAAGTCGTCGAGCCATGCCGCGCGAAGCAGCCGCATCGGCCCTTCGGCCGGGTGCCCGGCTTCTGGCCACGCTTGCACGGCGCTGCGCACCCGGTCGATCCATTGCTGGCGCCAGATGTGGCGCCCGGAGTCGCCCGCCTGGTCCATTTGCGCTTGGGCAAGCGCCACCGCACGAGGCGAATGCTGCATCTGCAACGCTGCTCGGGCGTTGTCGCGATACAGCCACTCCTCAACAATCAAGTTCTCGCGTACCAGGCAGTCAGCGACCGTGGTGGCCATCTGCGCGGTCCCGGTCGTCGAGCCGTACAAGGCGTCAACGCCCTCAAGCGTTGAACGGCTGGTAATTCGATGTGAGGAGTAAAACAAACCCGGCGCGTCTTCGCTCCAGATCACATCTTCGGCAATGACCTGACGGTCAGCGTAAGCCGAAAGCGCGCCGAGCGTGCCCTGCACAACGGCCTCCCGCCCTCGGCTGGGCCCGGCCAGGGTATGCATAACAACGTCGTCAGCGTAGTGCGTGCGGCACAGGCCGACGTCTTTTTGTTCCCAGATGCGGTGCGTGCAGCGAACGATGTAGTCGACAAAGTCGGCGTAAACCGGCTCAAAACCAGCGAGCGGCTGTTGGCGAGAACGCGGAGCCAGCAGTTCATTGATGGTGCGGCCCGCTGGCGAGCGTACTTGCGGATGCTGGTTCCAGTCGAGGGAGGCCACGGGAAGATTCATGCTCGATAAATCCCTGCCAAAGCGCCGATTTCGTCAAAAATCATCCAGTGCTCCACTACGTATGCACCGCTAAGGCGTAAGTGGCTCATGCCGTTGAGCAAAACCGGCTTGTTAGCGGGACAATCGCCGAACAAAGCCCCGGCAGAGCTGCTGCCTTCAAGCCGCCAACGCACGGCGACGATGATGCCGTCAGTCTCGTCCGACCACGTCACCTTATCCACTTGCATCACAGCGTCAGGCGTTGCGCCCAGAATCATCAGCATTAAAGCCTGCTGGTTGCGTAGCCCCGCAGCAATGCGCCCGCCACCGGCGTGGCAAATCGAGTCAGTGCTGAAGTACAGACCCAGCCGATCAAGTCGGCGCTGGTTCCACAGCTGGTCGAACATCACGCGAACCCAGCTCTCGACGCCGTCGTCGGCGGCGCGCAACGCCGTTCTCGGTGCCTGCCCGAGTAGCGCCGTTGGACTGGAGTGCACAGCCCGCGCGCTTGGCTGGCTGTCTGCAATTCGACGTGCAACCACGTGCGGATCAAGCCCGAGCTGCCGCACCACGGCACCGTTGTCGCGCACCAGCCATTCGGTATGAACGAAGTTGCCGCGGGTGACACAATCCGCCACAAAATGCACCGCAATGCGCCGCCCAGTCGCTGGGCCCCAATTTGATGGGCCTAAGTTCGTGGATCGGCTGAAGCCCAAATGCGAAGTGTAGAAACCCTGCGTATCGTCGCCATCCCACGCCACATTTACATGATGCAGCTCACCGTCAGGGAAGCTGTTTAGCGTAGTCACTGTGGACGCGACGACCTCCTGCACAGAATGAACAACGCCGTAAGGCGAATAAATCGTGCAAGCGTGGTCGTAGGTTTCATAGATGCGGCCAACGGCGCGATCCACCCAGATCTCTTCGGTAATTCGGACGATAAAGTCAACGATGTCGGAGTAACCGTCGTCAAAGTCCTTCATCGGTTGCAGGCGAGCCGGTTTCTCAGCGCGCAACGCGAGCGGATCGACCTGGCGCACTCGCGTGACCTGTGGACGCGTGCGCAAACTAAAGGGTAGGCCCTCGTGCGCTGTGTTAGCGATGTTATTTGACATACGAGGAGTGTATAGCTGGATCGCATACGTATGCATCGGGTAAACCCCCGTAGCAAGATCGGTCAACATAAATTTCACATCGACTCGCTTACAGTAAGCGTACGAAAGTTACCCAATTACTGCATACGTATGCTACATTGGAAGCCGACAGCCATCAAAATACCGATCAGGAATTCGCATGATTCGATACTTAAAACGCGGCAAAGACACGCAAACGCAGGCCGATGACGACAGCAAAGTGCGCGCCACGGTCGAAGGTATCCTCAAAAACATCGAATCACGCGGTGATGATGCGGTGCGTGAATACTCCAAAAAATTTGACAACTGGGATCCAGCTGATTTCCGGCTGTCGCAAGCGGCTATCGAGGCCGCTGTCAAGCAGCTCAACCCACGTGAATTGCAAGACATCCAGTTTGCGCAAACGCAGGTGCGCAATTTCGCGCAGCTTCAGCGCGACAGCATGAAGGACATTGAGGTCGAGACCTTGCCCGGTGTGATCCTGGGGCACAAACACATTCCGATGAACGCTGTCGGCTGCTACGTGCCAGGCGGTAAATATCCGCTGATCGCCTCGGCGCACATGAGTGTGCTGACCGCTAAAGTGGCGGGCGTGAAGCGCATCGTGGCCACCGCACCGCCGTATCAAGGCGCGCCGCATCCGGCGATTGTGGCGGCCATGCACTTTGCCGGCGCAGATGAGATTTTGGTGTTGGGCGGCGTGCAGGCCGTGGCCGCTATGGCCATTGGCACGGCAACGATCAAACCGGTAGACATGCTCGTCGGCCCCGGAAACATGTTTGTGGCCGAGGCGAAGCGCCAGCTATACGGCCGCGTCGGCATCGATTTGTTTGCGGGCCCCACCGAGACGCTCATCATCGCTGACGATTCCGTTGACGGCGAAATGTGCGCCGTTGATTTGCTCGGACAGGCCGAACACGGGCCGACGACGCCCGCCATTTTGTTGACGAACTCCGAGGCACTCGCCAAAGCAACGATGGCGGAGGTCGCGCGGCAATTAACGATTCTGCCGACCGCTGGGATCGCGGCGGTCGCGTGGGCTGAGTCTGGACAAGTCATCGTCTGCGACACCATCGATGAGATGGTGCAAGTGGCTGATGACATCGCCAGCGAACATGTGCAGGTGATGACCAAAGACCCGAACGTGTTTTTGGAGCGCATGACCAATTACGGCGCCCTCTTCCTTGGGCCGCGCACCAACGTGAGTTTTGGCGACAAAGTGATCGGCACCAATCACACCCTGCCCACCAACAAAAACGCACGCTACACCGGTGGTTTGTGGGTCGGCAAATTTCTCAAAACCTGCACCTATCAGCGTGTCACCACCGACGAAGCATCGGCGCGGATCGGCGAGGTGTGTTCGCGGTTGTGTCACATGGAAAATTTTTCGGGTCATGGCGAACAGGCGAACCTGCGCGTGCGCCGCTACGGCAGGCGAGATGTCGCTTGGTATGAGCCGGTGCAACCTCAGTAGGGCGAACCGGTGAGACTGCCGGAGCTTTTCCGCCTCGATGGCAAGCGGGCGCTGGTCACCGGCGCTGGCCGTGGTCTCGGTGCGCGCATGGCCTGGGCGCTGGCGGAGGCGGGCGCTCATGTCACATTGATTGCGCGCAGCGCAGGCGAGATCCAGCAGGTGTGCGATGGCATCGTACGCAAAGGCGGCATCGCAACACCGGCTGTGCTCGACATTACGCACGCTGTCAACGTAGCGGCGTTCTTCGCGGCGCAAACGCCATTCAACGTGTTAGTCAACAACGCGGGCACCAACCGTCCCGCACCGCTAGTCGACACGCCAGACGGCGACATCGAGGCGATTTTCAAACTCAACGTGCTCGCCGCATTTCGCATGGCGCGTGAGGTTGCACACGGCCTTATTGCCGCGCAACAATCAGGCTCTATCATCAACGTGTCCTCACAAATGGGCCACGTGGGCTCACCCCACCGAACTGTGTACTGCGCCAGCAAACACGCGCTTGAAGGCATGACCAAAGCGCTGGCGTGGGAGCTCGGGTCGCATAATATTCGGGTGAATTCACTCTGTCCCACGTTCATCGAAACACCTCTCACCGCGCCCATGCTGGCGAAGCCCGAATTTCGCGAATGGGTGGTCGGCAACATCGCCCTGCACAGAGTGGGGCGCGAAGATGAAGTCGCAGGCCCCGTCGTTTTTTTGGCGAGCGACGCAAGCTCTTTGATGACCGGGTCTGCGTTGATGATTGATGGCGGGTGGACGGCACGATGAGAGACAACAAGCCGATCACCTCCATTGATGTAGCCAGGGCAGCGGGGGTTTCGCAATCCGCGGTGAGTCGGACTTTCACGCCGGGTGCCGCGGTGTCTGACAAAACGCGTGCAAAAATCATAGAAGCAGCAAAGGCGTTGAAGTACCGACCGAACGCCATTGCGCGCACGCTTTCATCCAACCGCTCGCACATCATTGGAATGGTGTTGTCGCAGCTGGACAACCTCTTCTACCCAACCGTGGTCGACAAATTGTCGCGCGTATTGCAGCAACATGGCTTTCACTTGATGTTGTTTTTCGCCGAGGGGCGCGATGTTGACAACGCGCTCACGCAATTGTTGGCGTACCAGCTTGATGGTGTCGTGCTTGCCTCCACAACATTGTCGTCCAGGCTCGCAAAAGAATGCGTTAACGCCAACATTCCGGTGGTGATGTTTAACCGCAGCGCTGACGGCGCACAAGCCAGCAGCGTCACCAGCAATAACCGTGAAGGCGGTCGCATCGCGGGAGAATTTTTGCTTGAAAACGGTCACCAGCGCATCGCGTACATCGCCGGGCGCGAAGATTCATCCACAAACCGCGACCGCGAGGCGGGCTTAACTGCTGCGCTTGCCGCAGCGAATTTGTCTATCTACCGCCGCGCTGTGGGCAACTACGAACGCGAGGATGCAGCTAGCGCAGCGCGCGCAATTTTTGCTGGGAAAAAGCCCCCCGATGCGGTGGTTGTCGCTAGCGATCACATGGCGTTTGCAGTCATTGACACGCTGCGTTTCGAGCTTGGTAGAACCATCCCGGGCGACGTGTCGGTGGTGTCGTTTGACAATGTGCCACAGGCGGCGTGGCCCGCCTATGAGCTCACCACCATCGTGCAATCGGTAGACGCGATGGTGAGCGCCACCACCAACTTGCTGCTCGATCAAATCAACGCGCACGAAATCGTTAGCAGTGATGTGGTGGTGGGCTGCAAGTTGATGGTGCGCAAATCGGTGCGCTTGTCCCCAGCGCAAAAAGTAATGTTGAAATCATGAGTGTGGTCACCTTAGAGCGCCCCGGCATGCACGGTTTCGATGCCGAGTTTCACGACCTGCCGCACTCCATTCGTCTGATTACCGAGCGTATTTGGGAAGGCAGTCGGCTTGACGATATCCACCGGTGAGCATCCCCATTTCGCTCATC
>JANXNO010000050.1 GCA_025354075.1 Burkholderiales bacterium
GGTTTCCGGCGTGCGGATCGGCTCGATGCGCACATCGAAATCCGGGTCGAAGAACAGTGGGAACGACAGGCGATCACGACCGCTCGTGTTGATGCGCACGCGATGCGGCGTGCTTTTGTACAGCCCGCCGGTCATGCGGTCCAGCATGTCGCCGATGTTGCATACGAACGACGCGGGCACCGGCGGCGCTTCAATCCAGCCGCTCGCCGTTTTTACCTGAAGGCCGCCCACCGTATCCTGCCGCAGCAAGGTCAGCAGACCATAGTCCGTGTGCTCGCCCACGCCATACAGCGCGCCCACATCGTCCGGCACCGGGCGGCTCGGGTACAGAAAAATGCGAAACAGAATCAGCGGATCGGCCGTGTAGCGAGTCGAAAAATAATCCGGCGCAAGGCGCAATGACGCCGCAATCGCCGCGAGCACGCGATGCCCCAGTCGCGTCACCTGATCGATGTACTCAAGCACGGTGCGCCGAAAGTCTGGCAGCACATCGTCGCCGGGCATCAGGTTCGCGCCATGCAGCGGCACGCCCGCCTTCACGCGCGGATGCTCGTCTGCCAGCTCGGTGCCAAGGTACAACCCCTCCTTCCAGTCAGGCCGACCGGACGTCAGCTCACCACCCAGCGGAAACCAGCCGCGCCACGCCGGCCCACCCAGCGCCATCGCATACCGCGCCTTGGTCGCCTCCGGCAGCGCAAAGAACCGATGACTCAACCGCTCCAGCCGAAGCGCCAGCGCCTCGTCAACCTCGTGACCAACCACATAGAAAAAGCCATGCGCCTTGCAGGCGTCCGCGATCTGCTGCGCGATCTGGCGCTCCGGGGTGCGTAAGTCGATGATAGGGAGTTGCGTCATGACGGTCTGCTCTGGATCAGTTAGGTTTTCGCAACTGATGATAAAGAACCGCACCTTGGGTGCAGCGATGTTCCCAGGCACAGGGGGTCGGAAAGTTTGACTCGCAGCGCTACTTCAAGCGCGGTTCCTGAAGTGGCACAGCGGCCTCACCAAACCGGCAGAGCAACGGTTACCCCGGTAGCAGCTTTTGCGTCTTGCCCTTAATGCGTAGGGGCTGATGGGCGATTTAGGCAAAAATCGACTTTTACGTAAATAGCAATCTAGCCCCAAATGCAATGGGGATTACACAGAAAAGCTGCTGCTGCGTGGATAAGCTTTTTTCCTTTCGAACAGAAGACTGGTCGCGCTCAGGGTCGAGGTCGCCAACCTGTACCGCACCGATGGCGTGCGCCCCGTCGCCGCAGACACCCTCGCTGGGCAACAACGCAACGGCTCCGGATCTATGCGAGCGCAGACACTGCCGCGAAAAGTCAATGTCGAGGACTCGTCGGTTTGTCGGCTGGTTTGAAGCGCGGCGTTGGGGTCGACGACTTACCTAGTCTCCGGCACCATAGCGCTAAGATTGGGGAAACTTGACGACATAGCGGAAGCGTCGCGGCAGTCGTCTTATACAGAATATTGACATTACTCGACACCCGTTGAGCTATCAGTTAGGCCAGAACCGTGGAACAACGTAGCGGTATTTGAATTCACTGACGTTGGCTATTGCAAAGGGAGAACAGCCTTGGGGGGACAGTCGGGGAGGTTATCTGGGGACGAGTGGCAAGAGTGGGCGAACCAGCTGCTGACTTGTCATCATGGCCCGACGGATTATCAAAAGGTGCCCGACAAGGATCGAGGCGATGCTGGCTTGGAAGGGTTTTGCCATTCACAGGGCGCTGTCTATCAAGCCTATGGATGTGACGAACCGATAGGCGTTGCTGAGCGGTATAAAAAGCAGCGTGACAAGATGACGGCTGACGTCGGTAAGTTCATTAAAAATCGCGCTACGCTCGGCAAGCTCTTTGGAACATTAAAAATTAGGCGGTGGGTACTGCTTGTCCCCTGTTTTGACAGCAAAGAACTCGTTGCTCACGCGGCTGTCAAGACGGCTGAAGTAAAGGCCGAAAAGCTTCCCTACGTGGCAGACGATTTCTGCATCGTCGTGTGTCAAGAGGATGATTTCGTTGTGGAACGCGATCGCTTACTGAATGCAGGCGCATCGTACATTGAGATCATTACTGAAGTTGCCACGCCTGAGAAACTGAGTAACTGGTCGGCAACAAACGACGCCCTGCTGGAAACTCTCGAAATGAAACTTTCCAAACTTCCGAAGTTGCAGATTGCTTCCGAGAGAGCCGCTTTCAAGCGGAAAGTGCTTGGCTGGTACATCGAGGGGCAATCCGTGTTGGAAGGTTTGCGCAAGTACCCTCAGGTGTATGAGCGCGTAATTCGATCAAAAGCTCACCGAGAAAATTACCTCGCCATGGCTGCGGTAGGAGGGAGCGCCTCTCATGAACTTCTAACTCAGGCGGTTACCGATCTGCGGGACACGTTGCAACAAGAGGCAAAGGAATTGCATCACTTTTCGGCTGACAAGCTGGCCCACGAGGCGGTGGCTGATTGGCTGCTACGTTGCCCCCTGGATTTCCCCGAGATGGCAAGTGCTTGACGCAAAGAAAGTTGTCCTGGATGTTTCTGAACTGGACAC
>JANXNO010000074.1 GCA_025354075.1 Burkholderiales bacterium
CAAACGCACGCTCCGACAGGGCACACAGGGGCCCGATGTCGCGGCCATGCAGATGCTGCTCAACACTATCCCGCAAACGCTATTACAGCGACTCATTGAAGACGGTGTATTTGGTCGCAAAACCCTTGAACGGGTAGTCGAATTTCAGAAGAACGCCAAACTCGTGGTCGATGGCGTGATCGGCCCTCAGTCATGGGCAATGCTCGACCAGTTGACGCAATTTTTGCTGCCGCCGGGCAAGACACCCGGCGCGCTTGGTGCATGGCGTAGCGAGCCATTTCGCGAGGCAGTACTCCGCGCTGCATTGGCCGAAGCGTTGCCGGTTTCAAAGGTCAGTGATTTCTTGTCGCTGGCACCCGATACAAGCGTGATCGACCCGACGCCGTTGGGAAAGACGCCGACCAAATCGCCGACGAGATGGCGCTTTGGCTGGCAGCGGCTCAAGCAGTATTACGACCAGACCGTTGTTGGTGTTGGCGTTGGCTCTAATTTCTGGCGGCAAACCAACGAGTTCAAGATTGCGGGCAACATCGAGATCATCACCCACCTCGACGGTGTACGTGGCAACAATTGGCGCATCCCCAACATCGCCGATCCGAACAAAGGTGGCATGCATTGGTGCGGAATTTTTGCGACGTGGTGCTGGATTCAAGCGGGTGTACCAACCAAATGGCCATTCGGCGGGCCACCGCTGGGCGTAGTCAAACGGGCACACAATCAGGAACAAAACGCCCCCAAACCGGGTGACATTCTGGTGCAGGGCGGCAGCCTCGTGCATCACAGCCTGCTACTGCCCGACGACGCGGGGCCAAATCACTATCTGGTGGTCAACGGCAACTCGGACTTTCAGAGCGTGTTGATCAAGCCGATCACGCGGACGTCGGTGGTCGCGGTCTACAGTCTCGAAAATTTCGCGAACAAAATCTAGCGGACTGACCGCAGCGGGCATGCTCGCTTGCGGCCTACAAGCTACTGCAACACCAGTTCCACTCGGCGATTTTTTGCACGGCCTTCCTCGCTCGTGTTGGATTTGACCGGCGCAAGGCTCGCCACACCGTTGCCGGTGAGTCGCGCGCGGTTGACGCCGTAATTTCCCGCGAGTGCAGCAACCACTGACTCGGCGCGACGCTTGCTCAGAACCATGTTCGACTCCATGCCGCCAACGTTATCGGTGTGGCCGACCACGTGCAGTTTGAGATCGGCGCGCTGCTTCAGGAGCTCGCCGATCTGATCGAGCGCGGCCTTGCTCTCAGCCTTGATGTCTGCCTTGCCGGTGTCGAAGTAAATGCCGTACAGCGCAACGCGTCCATCGGCATCAATGCTCTTAGCCATCTCGCTCGCGGAGAGGGCGACCATCTGCTGCTCGCGCGCTTGCGGCTCAATGCGTGTCACCCAAACGCTCAGCTGCTTTTGGAAGCTGTCTGCACAGTAAGCAGAGGATATCTCCGGGTTTGCTGCGGCGACGGCGAGCGTTGCGCCCGTCGCCTTGTTTTCCAACAGCGCATAACGTATGGCAGACACGCCATAGGCACCGCACGCAGCAACACTGTTGTCGCCAATCTGGTCAAAGAATCGTGACGGCAGCATCGCAGCGACAACGGAGTACTTGAGCTGAAGCCCGTCAGCGCCGCAGGCATCCCCTGCGCATTCGAAGACTGGCTGAAACCCGTCGCTTCGAGCCTGCTGCTGATAGTTGCGAATCACTTCGAGGGAGGATCGTGCGGCCGGCAGTGTGTACTGCAAAGTAACGCGCTTTCCTGATCGCGCCAATGCCGGATAGGCCTCAGCCACGTCACGAACCTTGGCCGACGGAAACTTCAGCTCGTCGTACGCAACGTCATCACGATAGACCAGCAACGCGCCCGCGTATCGCTTGATGCCCGGCGGGTCGGTCAAACCTTTGAGGTCGGCGGTGGGCACATCGGTCGCAGCGGACAGCATCGGCAGCGCTGCCAGCCCCGACACGAGCAGACGGCGCACTAAGGTAGAGATCGAGAATGAACGCATATGGATTTCCGAGAAGCGAGACGGGCTGAGATTAATACTACAGACGAAATAGTCAGCGCCTGTCCGACATTACGTCCTCAGTTTGTCAATCGCAAGCTACGTCATTGCATCAAGTGGTGTGCCACCACTTTCTACAGCTTATCTTGTTTACATCCATTCAAATTGGGCCCAGCACACATTTAATGCATAAGTCGACATTTTAATTTTCGACCGCTTAGCCCATATTCAATGGGGCTTACACATAAAAGCTGATTCCATAAAATTCCGGCTGATTTGGCGCAAGCGCGCCGCATGGCAACACGCCGATTCGCGTCATCTACGCGCTAGCTACTCAGCGTCGAACATTAGGCGCGGGCAAGCCCTCAATCATCACGTTGATGCACGAGGGTTTTCCGGATGCGACAGCGCGCTGCGCTGCTGGCATGAGCGCATCGGCGCTGGTCACGTATTCGCCATGTCCGCCAAACGCCGCCGTGACCTGGTCGTAGCGCGCGGGCAGCAGCTCGCAGCCAATCAGGCGTTCACGACCGTAGTCGCGCAACTGAATTTGATACTCGGCGTTCCAGCGCGCATCGTTGCCAACGACCGTCAAAAACGGCAGGTTGTAGCGCACCGCCGTGTCCATTTCAGCGGTGTGAAAACCGAACGTGCCATCGCCCATCACCGCGATAATCGGCGCGTCAGGCACGGCAACGCGCGCGGCGAGTGCGAACGGCAGGGCTGCACCAATCGCACCGGCAACGCCGTTGATCACACGATGCGGCGCGTTGAGACAAGCCTGAGCCCACTGCCCGATTTCGCCGCCGTCGGAAATGAAAACGGAGTCTGGGTGGCTATCCAGCAACGCTTGCAGCGGACGAAGCGCCTGCACCGGATGCAGCCGGTCGGCCATGCTGGAAGCGGCTTGATGCCATACGTCGGGCCGATAGGCAATAGCAGCGCGCACGTCGTCGCGCCACGCGCTAACGGCTTTGCTCGCGGACGCGCTGGCAGCGACTAACGCCTGTATCGCTGACGGCGTATCGGCCTCGGCAGTTGCGATGAGACGCGAACCAATAGCGCGCCGCGAACGCTCAATCTCATGCTTTTCTGCGTCAATTTGCAGAAACTCACAATCGGCTGCGAATGCTGGAACCGCACCGAACTTCAGCGTGAAATCGAGACGTTTACCTAGCAATAAAACGCAGTCACTCTGCGCGAGCATTTGCGCAAATGCGCCGAGGCTCGGGTCACCGATACCGCGCGGGCTTTCCATGCCGACAACCGGAATGCCGGTTGCTGTTTCAAGCGCGACAAGCTGGTCACGACGAAAGCGCGTCATGCTGGCTGGGCCGGTGAGGATGAGCGGGCGCTTCGCGCGCGAGAGCCTTGCGATAAATGAGGCTGCATCGGCGCTCGACAGCGGCATCGCGACGGGCTGAAACGCACTCGCATTGATCGCTGCGTTGGTAGGCGAAGTTTCGCCCTCCAATGCATCGGTGGGCAGGCTCAAATGCACAGGACCGGGACGCCCAGACTGCGCGACACTAATTGCCTTCGCCATGTCAGAAGCCAACGCATCCGCACCCGCGCTGGTCCACGAAAGTTTTGTCACAGATGCCGCCATCTCGGCCTGCCGCATCTCCTGAAATGCGCCCATGCCCAACTGATTATTTGGCGCGTGACCGGATAGCAGGACCACGGCTGACTCCGCCATCTGCGCGGTGTACAGCGCCGACACCGCGTTGGCATGACCAGGCCCGCCGGTCACCAGCGCGATGCCAGGCTCGCCGGTGATACGTGCATATGCGTCGGCCATGTGGACGGTGGCGGCTTCGTGACGGGTGTGAATCAGCTCGATGCCGGCGTCGAACGCAGCGTCGAACACTGGCATGATGTGATTGCCGGACAACGTGAAAATGCGCTTGACGCCCGCCTGCTTAAGCGTTTGGATCAGCGCATCAGCGCCACGTTTTTTGCTTGTGGTCATTGTTGTTTCTCTGGTTAATTCTTTACTGGCGTGACGCGAAATATTCGCTCACACCACTCGGCCCGTGCATCGACAAACCGGTTTAAGTGATCAGGCTTTCGCCCGGTCGCACGCGCGTGAACACTACGGGCTGTTCGGTCAATTCCAGTTTCTCTGCGCGCTTGCGCACCACCGTGTAGCGCGACGTATTGAGGTCGCCCGTCTCGGGGAAATCTTCGCGGAAGTGCGCACCGCGCGAATCCTCGCGGGCAAGCGCGGCCGTCGTGATCGCGTGACTCACGCTGATCAAGCTGCGCAGGTTCAACCAGTCATGCCAACTCAGGTTAAACGCACGATCATCATCGGCCACGCCAACGCGATCCAGCTCATCATCCAGCGCGTGCAATTGCGACTGCGCCCGCAGCAACCCCTCCTTGGTGCGAAGAATGCCAGCGTCTTGCCACATCGTGTCGTACAGCGCTTCACGCAACGGTTGCGTGCTGCCGTGCGGCCGCTGGAACGGCGCGTCATGCAGGCCAATCTGCTGCTGGATCAAGGCTTCGTCGGGCGACTCCCAATGACGTTCCTTGCGTACCCACGCCGCCATCGCGTCACCCGCAATGCCACCATACACTGTCGAATTGGCAACACCATTTCCGCCGAGGCGATTGGCCCCATGCACGCCGCCAGTGTCTTCACCCGCAGCAAACAATCCGGTCAATGAAGTGCGGCAATCGCCATCAAACACCACGCCGCCCATCATGTAATGCGCCGTAGGCACCACCTCAACGCGACCACCCGCCAGATCAAATCCGCAATCGGCGCAACGATCCACCATGCCCTTGAAACTCTTGCGAACTGCATCCACGCCGAGGTGCTTCATCTCGATAAACACGCCCCCGTTCGGCGTGGTGCGACCCGCCCGCATTTCCGAAAAAATGCTACGCGAAACGATGTCGCGCGTCGCCCGCTCACCGCGCGGATCGTAGCTGTGCATAAAGCGCTCGCCCGAGCCATTGAGCAAATAGCCACCGGAACCGCGCAAGCCCTCTTCAAGCACCGTACCCGTCATCCGCGTGCCCGTTCCTGCGAGCAAACCCGTAGGATGAAACTGCACCATTTCCATATCGCGCAACGCGAGCCCCGCATCGAGCGCCATCGACAAACCGTCGCAGCTTTTGTCACCACTCGGCGTGTGAAATTTGTACATCGTCGGCCCGCCGCCGGTCGCTAGCAACACCGCTTTCGCCTGCACGAAAACGTAGCCGCCGGTGCGCACATCAATCATCAGCACACCAGCGAGCGCATCGCCCGCAGTATTGGTGATCAACGCGATGGCACGGTGCTCCTCCATGCGCTCAATCTTTCTCGCCCACACCTGCTCGGCGAGTCGATTGATGATCTCGATACCGGTCTGATCGCCCTTGTGGACGGTGCGGTCAAAGGTCTGCCCGGCGAACGCTTTTTGATGCACGGTGCCATCAGGATTGCGATCAAAAAAGCAGCCGAGTTCGTTTTCAAGCTCGTGAATACGCTCCACCGCTTTGGTCACCAGCGTCCACGCGAGGTCCTGATCGGGCAACCATTTGCCGCCCTCAATCGTGTCCATAAAGTGCCGCTCGACCGAGTCTCCTGCGGCTAGCGCCACGTTGTAGCCGCCCTGCACCATGCGCGTACAACCGCTTTTTCCCAGCAGCCCTTTCACGGCGACGGTAATCTTTAATTCAGGCGCTGCCTGATGCGCATGCAGCGCGGCGAACAGCCCCGCGCCTCCCGAGCCGAGGATCAGGATGTCGGTCTGCCGACGAATGATGTCTCTCATTCGCTCACACCCAGTCGCGCCAGTGCAGCAGCGCGTTTCGACGCGACATTGGCCTGCACCACGTCATACAGCGATTGACCATGCGAATCCATCGCCACCAGCAACGGCCCAAAGCCGCGGATGCGAAACTTCCACAGCGACTCGGGATTCAGGTCATCAAGATCAACATCTTCAATCTGCTCAACCCACGTGGTCTCAAGCGCCGCCGTACCGCCGACGATGGCGAGGTATGCACCGCCCAATTCTCGAAAGGCCGCCAGCGATCCCTCACGCATGCCTCCTTTGCCGATGATGAAGCGCACGCCCATCTGCGACATCAACTGCCGGGTGAATCGTTCCATGCGGTCACTGGTGGTGGTGCCGATGCACACGGGCGCGTAACCCGCCGGAAATTCCGCTGAAATCGGCACTTTTTTTACGTTCGGTGCGGTGTGAATCACTGCCTGTCCGCTCAGGTCAAATCGTGTCGTGCGTCCCTTGTCGAACAACGCAATGTAAGTTGCATCGCGAATGCCGTAGAGCGTGGTGTTCAGCGTCACGGTGTCGTTGACACGAAGAGTTCGCGCTTGCGCTTCGCTGACCGGCATGTCGAATTCGTAATGTGCCATGTCAGTATCCGTACTCAACACCAGCAGGCGTGATCGTGGCACGCGCGCGACGCGCAGAATGACACTGCATGTTCACCGCCACCGGGTTCATGGTGATGTGCGTAGCGGCCAATTCGATATGTACAGCGAACGCCGTTGAATCACCGCCCAGCCCTTGCGGGCCGACGCCCAGCATGTTGACCGCTTCAGCAAGTTCAACCTCAAGCGCTGCGCCGTCCGGGTCGCTGCAGTGGGAGCCGAGTGGACGTGTTGCCGCTTTTTTCGCCAGATGAACACACAAATCTGATGTGCCACCCACGCCCACACCGACGATAGTCGGCGGACAGGTTTTGCCGCCTGCGGCGATTACGCAATCGACAACAAAACGCTTGATCGCCGCGATGCCTTCAGCCGGAATCGCCATACGCAAAAACGAGTTGTTCTCGGAGCCACTGCCCTTCGGGATCATCTCGATCTCAACGGTTTCTACGCTGTCGCTGAAATCCACATGAATGACCGGCACACCTTCACCGCAACTCGTATGCTGGTTTTTTCGCGTCAGCGGATGCACCACCGACGAGCGCAGCGGATGCTCTTGCGTTGCCCGCGTGCAGCCGCGCACCAGTGCCGCCTTGAGCGCTGCCCCGTCAAACTCAACACCGGATCCGATGCTGACGTTGTAGATAGGAATCCCCGTATCCTGACACAGCAGATTGTTGGTATCTTCAGCGACCTTGATGTTGGTCACCATCGTGGCGAGCATCGATTTCGCGGTGGAATCGGTCTCGGTTTTTTGCAGGCGCTGGAAGCCGTCCTTGATGTCTGGCGGCAACGATTTCAAAGCCTGGATGTAGAGCGCCTTCGCGGCCTCTTCGACCGCTTCAATATTCAGTTTCATCGAGCGTTTACTGCGGCTGGATTTTGCGTTCGCGAACGACCTTCGCCCACGTTGCGCTCTCTGCACGAATGGCATCGGCAAACTGTGCAGGATTGTTCCCGACGGGCGTCATGCCCACCGCGAGCAGCCGAAGCTTTGTGTCCTCGGTGGCCAAAATCGTGGCGCTGTCGCGCTGCACTTTGTCGATGATTTCTTTGGCTGTGCCCGCTGGCGCGAGTAGCCCAAACCAGCCGACGTTAACGAAGCCTGGCAAACCTGATTCGCCGACGGTCGGGATGTCCGGCGCGGCGGGGCTTCGTTCAGCGCCGGTGACGCCGAGCGCCTTCACTTTTCCAGCTTTGATGAACGGCAGCATGGCAGCCAGATTGCCCGGCACCATCTCTACGCTGCCACCTGCGACGTCAGTCAGCGCCAGCGATTCGCCTTTGTACGGCACATGTTTCAGATCAATGCCTGCGGTGTAGAGAAAGTTTTCGCCCGCCATATGCACCTGACTGCCAATACCTGCCGATCCGAAATTCAGCACGCCCGGTTTTGCCTTGGCCAGCGCGATCAGTTCTGTAATGTTTTTTGCGGGAACGTTGGGGCCGACTACGATCACCATCGGGCCTTGCGCGACGTTGGTGATGGGCGCGAAATCTTTGGCTGCGTCGAACGGCATCTTGGCGTAGATGTGCGGGTTGACGGTGACAATTGAGCCGGAGGCCATCAACAGCGTGTAACCATCGTTCGGCGCTTTCGCGACTTCAACTGCACCGATATTGCCACCTGCACCGGTCTTGTTTTCCACGATCACGGTTTGGCCCCAAGCCTCTTGCAGGCGCTGGCCCAGCAAGCGAGCCACCACGTCGGTGGTGCCGCCCGCTGGGAACGGCACGATGATCCGCACCTGCTTGCTCGGCCACGCAGTGGTCTGCGCGGCGGCAGGCGCGACGGCCATCGCGGACATTGCCGCAACGGCTAGTACGGGCGTCATCTTTATCAGTGTTCTACGCAACATTTGTAAGCACTCCTTTTGATATTTCCGATTAAGTGCGTCTGGCTTCTGGGGCGACGTCACTTGCTATTACTTCAGACCTGAGCCGGGGTGCTCAGGTTCACGAAAGCATGATCGCACCGAGCAGTACGCCCACGGCAACGCTGGCCGCCAGCGCAACTGCGATCCACAGTTTTCGCGTGCCGTGCCACTGACCGAATTCGATGACCAGCAGCCGTATGCCACCCGCCATGTGTGCGGTGAGCAAAATGACCAAGCCCCACTCGGCAAATTTGAACAATGGTGCATCCGTCCAGAGCAGAAAACCGTCGAGCGCGGCAGCGCCTTGCAGACTGGTACTTAACGCCCAGAAATGCAATGGCAGAAAGAGCGCAAGCGCGATGCCGGAGATGCGGTGGACCACGAACGCCCAATATCCTGCGTTGCCACGTGCGCGCCAATCGTTGCGGCGCATGTTTAGTGTTTCAGCCGACATAGACGCCCCACACTGCACGCAGGCCAAGCACGGTCAGAAGCAGCGTGACCAAAAGCAACGCGATATGCAGTGATCGTCCGCGCCACTGCATCCATTCTTCGGCAATACGGGCGAGTCCAATTGGCGCATGCACCACTACGCTCAGAACAAATACGAAGTAAAAAATCGCGAAGGAAAAATTTCCGCGTGTGCGTGCCAGAATTTCCGCCGCCGAGAGCCCGCCCCGCATCGCGTACAAAATCGTCACCAGATGCACCAGCACGCAGAGCGCGAGCAGCATTGCGCTGATGCGCTGCGCGTACCAGAGCTTGGCCTGCGTCGACGCTTTCAATCCAGCTCTCCGCGAATGGCTGCACGCGCTGCGAGTCGCTTGAGACCGCTAATGCCTGCGGTCGGTTCGATGCCTTTGGGACAACGCTCGGAGCATGTGGTGTGTGTGTGGCAGGCGTGGCAACCTGAGTCGCCGGCAACTGACTTAAGTCGGTCGTTCTGCGCTGCATCGCGCACATCATTGACCAGTGACCAGGCGCGATTGAGTGCTGCGGGGCCAAGGTAATCGGGCCGCCAGCTCACCGTGTCGCACGACGCATAACAGACGCCGCAACCGATGCACTCGATAGCGGCATCCACCTTCTTGCGCTCGGGCGAATCCGGCTTAACGTTGCTGAACTCGTCGTCGCGCGTCAGCGTACCGGTGAATTGTCCTTTTGCTTTTGCCCATTTGTCGAAAAATTCTGACATGTCCGTGGTCAGATCTTTGATGATCGGCAGGTTGGAGAGGGGCGCCAGCTCCAGAACGTCGTCGCGCGCCTCATCCGTCACTTTGGCCACATGTGTGCGACACGTCCAGCGCGCGACGCCATTGACCGACATCGCGCAGGAACCACACATGCCGACGCGGCACGAAAAGCGGTAACTCAGCGACGGATCGAGTGAACGCTGCACGTACGTCACAACATCAAGCACGCTCTGACTCGCAAGCCTCGGCACTTCATAGGCGACAAATGCGCCTTGCTGCCCACCCCGCCAAATCTTGACTTTGAGCGGACGCATCAGCGACAACCCGACCATGCCAAGAATACATTCTCGTAGCAATGACCCAATACAGATTTCATAAATGGATTATGGCGGACGGAATGCGCCAGGAAAAGCGAATAATTGTCGCCTTAAGCTAAAGTTTTTCTTTACCTATGAACCTCCTGCGGCCTCCCGCTGACGACCTACCGGTCTAACCCTATTTAGCAAAAACAGCGACTGATGCCTTCGATCCGCGTGCTCAAGACCTTTCTCGCCGTCGCAAAACACGGCAGCTTCGCTTCAGCGGGTGCAGACATTGGCCTCACCGCAGCGGCGGTCGGACTGCAAATGCGCGCGTTGGAAGCAGACTTGGGGCAAGCCCTGTTTGATCGATCAGGCCGTACCATCGTGCTCAATACGGCGGGTCGCGCCGCTGTGACGCCTACCGTCGATCTAGTGCAACGCTACGAAGCACTGGCGAGCGTTGATACGGGCGGCCTCGGGGGCACCGTGGTGATGGGCGCGCTGGTGTCGGCACTGATGGGCGCATTTTCAGGCGCGCTTTGGCAATTAAAGCGCGATCATCCGTTGCTGGAAGTCAAACTGTTCGCAGGCCTGTCGGCCGACTTTGCGCCGCGTGTTGAAAATGGTGAACTGGACGCAGCGGTGACGACGCACTCACCACGCACGTTGCCAGCGACGCTTCAGTGGACGCCCTTGTACACCGAAGCGATGGTGTTGATCGTTCCGCGTCGCCCGCATTTTAAGCTTGGGAGTGATCCAATGGAGATCCTGCGCACGGCACCTTTCTTACGTTTTGATCGTACGACGTGGACGGGTGACCTGGTGGCGAACGTGTTGGCCAAGTCACGCGTAAAGGTGGTGGAAAGCCTTGAAGTGAACTCTGTGGAAACCATTGTCGCGCTGGTGCGGCAAGGCTACGGCGTATCCATCGTGCCAAAACTCGACAACGTGAAGTGGGCGCGCGACACCGATTTGCAAATCATCAGCATCCCGGGAAACCACGTCGAGCGGCGTGTGGGACTGCTGGAGCGCACGCACCATTCGCGCCGGCAGTTCACCGCTGAAATCAAGAAGCACTTCAAGTCACGAGGCAGCCCTGTGCCAACTAACGCTTAGGAGAGCGCCGCAAACACCGACGCTGTGATCGCATCCACATTGCCGATACCATCCACGCGCTTGTATTTCGGCACGCCGGGTGCGCCGCTCTTGGCGAGATCGCCGTAGTAGCCGAGCAACACCTCGGTTTGATCGTGATACACCTTAAGCCGCGTCTTCACCGTTTCTTCGCGATCATCGTCGCGCTGCACCAAGTCCTCGCCAGTAACGTCGTCCTTACCTTCCACTTTGGGCGGGTTAAAACGAATGTGATACGTACGGCCCGACGCGTGAGACCGACGGCCCGTGATTCGCTCCAGAATCGCCTCATCTGGCACCGCGATTTCGAGCACGTAATCGAGCTTGACACCCGCGTCCTTCATCGCTTCAGCTTGAGGAATGGTCCGCGGAAAGCCGTCGAACAGATAGCCATTGGCGCAGTCCGGCTGCGTCAGACGCTCTTTGACCAGTCCAATGATGATGTCATCACTGACCAACGCTCCCGAGTCCATCACTTTTTTGGCCGCCACGCCCATCGTTGAGCCTGCTTTGACGGCGGCGCGCAACATGTCTCCCGTAGAGATTTGCGGAATAGAAAATTTCTCGCAAATAAACTTTGCTTGCGTGCCTTTGCCCGCCCCCGGAGCACCAAGAAGTATCAGTCGCATGTTGTCCATCCCTTGTCGATAAATTGCTCTTTTATTGATTATCGCCTGCAACGTCTTGCGCAGCGCTTACGCGCCCATCGCCGTGGCGTAGCGCCCGTTCAACTTTTTCGTGAAACGGTTGTTAACTATGGGTTCAGGCGCTTATTTGATCATTGTCGATTTACAGTTAAAACGCGTTATAGTCCCTTTCTAATAGGGCATTAGCGTAAAAGTTGTTCGCCGAGCAGGCTTACGTTTTGACGCGCACTGCTCACGCGTCATGGCAGGGACGGCACCACGCCCAGTCCGGCGTGATTCTGATGCGTCGCTAAGTTCCCTACCGCACTGACGCCTTTAATCCGGTCACACACAATCGGACTGAAATCGTGGCGCGATTATTTCTTTTTCGCGTTGCTTGCGATTGTCCGGTACGACGTGAAGTCAACAAGCGATGTGTCAAAACCCCGCAAATCAGCTGCGGCCACTGCGGCGTTTTATTTCCCTATGACCTGCCTGGCAACCGCGATGCCTGCATCCATGCTCATTCGCGCAGTCGCTACCACCACGCCCGAAGCGCGTTACCCCACAGCGGAGTGCCTCACGGCTTGTTAGCAGTCCGACTGATTCGCGCGACTTGACGTGCGATCACATTTCATTGCGCGTACCGTGCTGCAACGCGACAACGGGATCGAGGCGCGACGGCTTGCCGTTGATTCGCTCGACGAAGTATTCTCCATTGACCCGAACACACTGTCACAGCGCTTTCTCACCCATGCCCCGGTGCTTGCCGCGCGGGCGGGACAGCGCGCCCTGACCAAAAGCGGTCTTGATGGGCAGTCCATTGACGCCTTGGTTGTCAGCCCCTGCACCGGTTGTCTGTGCCCTGGTCTGACCGGACTTGTGATTGAACGACTGGGAATACGCGCTGACGTACAGGCATTTGACCTCTTCGGTAGGGGCTGTGCCGCAGCGCTGCCGAACCTGCAACTGGGTCGCGCATTACTGGCCTCAAGCGCATGCGACCACGTGCTCTCCATTTGCGTTGAGGTCAGTAGCGCAGCGACGTATCTCGACAACGACCCGAGTGTGTTGATCAGTGCGTGCCTGTTTGGCGATGGCGCGGGAGCTGCCGTGCCGACACGAAGCGCGGCACCAGGCGGCCGACGCATTGAGTGGATCGACAGCGCGTCGCTGATCGCGCCCGCCGAGCGTAAAGCACCGATGTTCGACCACATAGACGACATGCTGCGCAACATCCTCAGCCGTGCCGTCCCCACGCTGGCGGCGGACTATGCGCATCGAGTGCTCGACACCGTGATGGCCGCGCGGACCTCTGCAGTAGCGACGTGAGCGCGTGGATCATGCATGCCGGCGGGCGCGACGCACTGATGCACGCGATGGCGGCACGATGTGATCGGCTTTTCGCGTGCGAGCCCCGGCGCGCAGGGATCGCGCTGGCCGGCAGTCACCTGATCGGCGTGATCGGTGCCAATGCCGTCACCCGTGAAGACGCTGTACTCAGCGTGCGTGCAGGCTTTCGTGACCGCGAGCTCACGCAGATGTGGCCGCCTCAGCGCGACGGCTGGCGGACTCAGGAATACGCCTCGGGCTTTTTCAGCCACTGCTTCCGCGCAGAGCGCGTGAGCGTCCACGGATGACCATGCAGTTCGATGCCCTTGTCGTTGGCACCGGCCCCACCGGATCGTCCGCTGCGATCCTGCTGGCGCGCGCTGGCTGGTCGGTTGCGTTGGTAGAAAAGCAGCGTTTTCCGCGCCGCAAAGTCTGTGGCAAATGCATCGCAGCCAGCAATCTGCCACTGCTCGACGCGCTCGGCATCGGCGCTGCGTTTGAAGCCGCTGCCGGGCCTGCGTTGCGGCACGTGGCCTTGATGCGGGGTGATCGCGAGGCTGTCGCCGCGTTGCCGCCCGCGCCAGTCAAGGCTCATCAATGGGGACGCGCTCTGGCGTTGACCGACTGGGTGCGCCTTACGCGCATCGATTGATAGCCCCACTGGCCGCCACAGCGTCGTTCGACACCACCCACTATTTCGATACCGCGAGGTCGCGCATGCTCAACCGCGCCCGTCAACTTGCGCTAGTGACTGCGCGCGATGCGCTCACCGATTCGCAAATCAGGATGAGCGACATCGACCGGAGTCGTGCCGGTGTTTTTGTCGGCACCGGAATGGCCGGCACACAATCCAACGACGATGACTACAAGACGCTTTATGGTGACGCGTCTGACCGTATCAAACCCTTCACTGTGCTGCTCGGCATGCACAACGCGCCCGCAGGCTGGATTGGCATCGAGCATGGCTATCGCGGGCCCAATCTAACCTATTCCGCCGCGCGCTCCTCGTCTACCGTTGCAACGGGTGAGGCGTGGCTGCGCGTGGCGAGCAACAGCATTGACAGGGCGCTGGCCGGAGGCGCTGAAGCGCCGCTCTCATGCGGCTCACTGAAGGCGTGGGAGGCACTGCACACGCTAGCCAGCATGGACGAGGAAGATGCAGCAACGTCGTGCAAACCCCTCTCAAATATCGTAGTGATATGGTGCTCGAAGCAGGGGACGCTGCCGGCGTGCGCGGCGCGACGATCCACGGTGAAATCATTGGCTACGGACTCAGCACCGACGCGGGTCACATCACGCGGCCCAGTGTCGACGGTCAGGCTGCGGCACTGCGTGCAACCCTGCAATCGGCGGCGCTTGCACCTTCAGACATCGATGCAATCAACGCGCACGGCACCGGCACTCTGGCCAATGATTCGACTGAAACCACCGCGATCAAGACGGTGTTGGGCGACCACGCACGCAAGGTGCCGATCAGCGCAGCCAAGGCGATGCACGGCCATCTGCTCGGCGCGGCGGGTGCGCTTGAATGTGTGCTCTCGCTGCTGGCAATGCGGCATCAGGTTGCGCTGCCCACGTTGCACCTGAAAACACCCTACCCGGAGTGCGACCTAGACTACGTCGCTAACGTCGCGCGCGACAATACGGTGGTGCGGACGATGCTGTCAACCTCGTTTGCATTCGGTGGAACCAATGCGGTGCTGGTGTTGCGCACCGCCTCCTGATGCCGTCACCCGCGTCGCTGCTGCTGAAACCAGCGAACGAGTTCGATGGTGGTAACGCAGAACGCGAGCCACGCTGCGCCGGTCGCAAAACCCGCAATCACGTCGCTTGCAAAATGCACTCGCAGGAACAGGCGGCTACTGCCCACGGTGAGGGCGAGCGTGCTCGCCAGTATCAGCGCTGACAAATGCCAGCGAAACGGTAACAGACGAACTGCGAGATAGGCCAACATGCCGTAGGCGACGACCGATCCGGAACTGTGGCCGCTCGGGAAGCTGAAGCCGTCGGCAAGCGCCAACCCGTCCAGCCCGAGCGGACGCACTCGTGCAAATATCTGTTTGAGCGAAACGTTTAGCACGCTGTTGCCCGCCACCGCCGCCACCCAGCCAAGGGCGAGCCACCTGCGGCCCAGCGCGATGAGCGCAACAGCCACTGCAACGCACAGCCCGACGAGCGCAGCGGTGTCGCCCAAGTGGGTCAACGTCGCGAAGGTTTGCACTACCGGCGTCGCAATGCTGTCACGCATCGCGTCGGTAAACGCCCGATCCATCCGACTGAGCGTCTCTTGTGCGCCGAGCCTGCCCGATAGCTCGGCGAAGATGAAGCTGCCGAGCACCATCACCGTCATCCCGACGGCGAGACGCAAACTCGGGAAACGCATGGGCAACTGCGCAAATCGAAAGTCAGGGCCGCTGAAGCGCCGCACAATCCACCAGCACCCATACGTCGCTGTGAGCGTCGCTGCGAGCACGGCAGAGAAAAGCGGTAACGCATGCGCCCCGGCCCACCGTGCGCATTGCTCCAGCAGTTGCGAGTCAGGCTGCAATGGCCTGCCGCAGCGGAGCAATCTCGGTGACTGTCGAGCGAACAAATGCGTCGGACGCAGCGGCGTAATCCCATTGCTCGACGAGGCAGCGCCCGTCCGGCGCATCAGTGCCACAACGTACGATGTTGACCGAATTTGGCATGGCGTCGCGGACGCGGGATGACACCGACGTGCCCGCCTGCACCGCCCACAGGGGTCGCATCAGATTCGACAAGGCCTTTACATACGGTAAATGAATGTGTCCGCCCATGACAATATCGCAACCTGCTTCTGCCCATCGCTGCAACGCCAGCGCATACCCGCGCAGGCGATCATGCGCATCGGCGGCACGCATGACGGCGACCGGTTGATGCACCACGACCACCCGCAGCTGCCCGAAACGGGCGTGGCTGAGGGCAGCGGCGACACGGTCGATTTGTGCCAGGGAAACCTCGCCGTTCACATGTCGATACCACCGCGTTGTGTTGACGCAGAGCACCAGCAAATCGGGGAAATCTTGTGTCGGCTCCAGCACCTTGCCGAACGCGCGCTGAAATCGTGCATACGGATTCAATAGCCGCGCACCCAGGTCATACAACGGAATATCGTGGTTGCCCGGAATGGCTAAAAACGGCACGCCGAGACGATCCATGAAGTTGCGTGCCGCCTCAAACTGAACCGGTGCCGCCCGCTGTGTGATGTCGCCGGAGAGCACCACCAGATCGGGGTGCTGCATGCGGGCGAGGGATACAAGCGCTTCAACCACAGGCCGTTGCTCGGTGCCGAAATGTGGATCGGAGATTTGCAA
>JANXNO010000080.1 GCA_025354075.1 Burkholderiales bacterium
AGTTTCGGTACTGGAGTAAAACCGGTAGCCGGCTGCACGAATCGGTCAGTTTAGGGTTCATGCTCGGTAGAGTCAGCGCAAATAACGGCGACTTTCTCGTTCGATCAGTTGCAAATGACAAAGTGGCGTTCTGCACCGAAAGGAACGTGTACGTTGATCCTTTCGCCGGTCCGATCAAGCCTGCTTGCTTTGTCGATAGCAAGAATAACGGCGCATTCACTGATGTTTTAGTGGCCCCAGGAGCGATTTGGTTTGAGAAGGCATTACCTAAACCTGTTGGATACGAAGTGTCGGAGCTTGTTGTGCCGCGATCCGACGCGTTCCGAAACGAACTTCTTTTTCAGGGTGTAAGTAATAAGGTCTTGAAACTGTCATACCGCGAATTCATTAACGATATGGCACGCCCGGCTTACTTTCAAGACGTGTCATACGACGTCACGGCGTTGCCGATGACTGTCACGTTCCGCAGTGTGCGGATCGAAGTGATCGAAGCGGGGAACGACGGATTAACGTATCGAGTTAAGTCGGGGTTTTGACCCAAGGTATTTTGTAGCTCTAAATAGGTGATCGCAATGGACTACAGCACTGGCAGATACAACGTTTTCGAGCCAAGCGGCATCCAAATTGGTCGGATTGATCAGGACGAGTTCGTCCGAAGCGGCTCACAAATTCTTTACCGCATTGATGGCAATGAAGTTTATGGTGTGAAGGCGGGGCACCCGCCACTCGCATTCATCGAAAACGAGCGGGCGACGACTCGTGAAGGAACGGTTCTTTTCTGGGTTGAAGAGGAGTAGCCCGCGTAGGTTGGAACGCTTGCGGTTCCGACTCGTACCTACGCCGAAGGCGGTTCAATCGCGTGCCGTTGGCCTAACAACGTTCGGCGGAACCGCAAGCGTTCCGCCCTACGTCCGTGCTATCCTCCTTACCAATCGTAAGGAGCCGAGCAATGACCGCTCACACCGCCACCATTTCAAGCAAAAGCCAAATCACGATTCCCGCTGCGGTTCGTGACGCTCTGGGGCTTTCTGCGGGTGACAAGATTGATTTCGTTCGTTCGCCGAACGGCTTCGAGATTGTGCCCCGACGGCAGTCGGTGATGACGCTGCATGGCAAATATGCGCATCTTGTGACGCAGCCGCGCAGCCTTGACGAAATTGACACGGCCATTCGCAGCCGCATGAAGAAGCGCTTCGGCGCATGATTGGCATTGACACCAACGTCCTGCTGCGCTTCCTGCTGAAAGACGATACGCGGCAGTCGGCTCGGGCACTGCGCTTCATGCGTGACGAAATTTCGGCGGCGCAGCCTGGTTACGTCAGCCTTGTGACGTTGCTTGAAATCGTGTGGGTACTGGATTCGCTGTACGGTTTCAATGCGGAACAACAGATGGCAGTTGTTGACGATTTGCTCATGGTCGAGGCGCTTGAAATCGCGGAACGCACTGCCGTTTCTCGCGCAGTTACCGCATCGCGTGACCGGCGCGCAGATTTTCAGGACTGCCTCGTCGCGATTTTGGGCGAGAGCGTGGGTTGCAGCGCCACGGTGACGTTCGATAGTCGCGCAGCAAAGCGGGCGGGAATGACGCTGCTTCGCTAGTACTGCAAGGTAAAGCACTTCATTCCACCAACCCCCTCACCCTAACCCTCTCCCGCGAAGGGAGAGGGGACAGTCCTTGCTAAGTCCTCAAGAATTGGGCAATCCGGTCGCTGATCACCATGACAGCAATTGATCAAATTCGTCAGCGCCTGCTGCATCGCCTGCATCTCGCCGATGCGTCGGGTCAGGTCGTCCGCGTGGGCTTGTGCGATGCGCTTGACGTTGGCGCTTGCGCGGCGGCGGTTGAGCCACAGGCTTACCAGTTCCGCAATTTCGGCCATTGAGAAGCCGAGATCGCGGGCGCGTTTGATGAAGCGCAGCGTGTGAATGTCGCGCTCGCTGTACTTGCGGTAACCGTTGTCGCTGCGCGCGACGCTGGCGAGCAGATTCAGCGATTCATAGTGACGAATCATCTTGGCGCTCACGCCTGAACGCTTCGATGCGTCGCCTATGTTGACGGGCGCAGCTTGCTCAGCCACAAGAGCATTTTCCTCCGCAACCGCCGCCCGCGCCCGTCGCAACTTTCTCCACCTGGACTGTGTAGCCCTCTTCGGCGATTGCTTTGGACAGTGTTTCACGCGATTGTGCGCTGTCTATTTCTACGATGCCGGTGGCGAGATCAATCTTGACCGTTGCCTGCGGATCGATAGTTTTCACCGCCTCGGTGACGGCGCGTTCGCAGTGCCCGCAGGTCATTCCCTGAACATTAAGTACCTGATGCATGATGTTTCCTTTTGTGTGCCCGGATGGGTCGACTGACCATTCCGATACAACGTAGTGTGAACCTTACCATCATGGCAAGGTCAACAGCGTCTGAACACTTTTCGCTTGATCTGCATCAACTGCATTGCAACGACGCATCTATCGCTTGACTTTGCCATCATGGGAAGGTTTACGCTCTATTCATGACTACCACTACCCTCCCTGTCGTTACAGCCTCGCCAACCACAACTACCGACGCAACGCTCGCCACCGAAGACATCTCGATTGGTGGCATGACCTGTGCGTCCTGCGTGATGCGCGTGGAAAAGGCGCTGAAGAAGTTGCCCGGTGTGCAGCAAGCCACGGTGAATCTCGCGACGGAAACCGCACGAGTGACGTTTGATCCGGCACTTGCCAGCGATGGTCGACTACGCCGTGCCGTGAGGGATGCGGGCTATGAGCCGCGCACCGCTTCGCAGGCGGATGACGTTGACAACGAATCCCGATGGACGGGTTTTATGCCGGTCGCCATCGGTCTCGTGCTCTCCGCGCCGCTGGTGTTGCCGATGAT
>JANXNO010000100.1 GCA_025354075.1 Burkholderiales bacterium
TGTCCCCTTCAACGATGAGCTTCAAGTTTTGGCGATTTCTGAAGGCAAGCCAGCTGCCACGATCTGCGAGGACATAGGCGTCCATTGCGGCGGCGGTATTGAGCGCTGCGCCCATGCCGGATCCGGTGTCGCGATACCAAATCTGCTTTTCGCCCGCAGGATCACGGCTTGCCTGTCTCCAGAAACGCAGCTCGGCGGCGTGCGTGCCGCTCTTGTCACCACGTGACACAAACGGGGACCTGCTTGCGTAAACCGCCCGCAAAGCCGCCGTAATGTCCTTACCTGTCGCTTTGGCCGGATCATCAATCGGACCGGTAAGGACAAAGTCGTTGTACATGACGGCGATTCGTTCCACGCCCGAACCGTCCGCTACGAATTTTTCCTCTGCGGGTTGATCGTGTACGAACACCACATCGGCGTCACCGCGTCGCCCCACGTCCAGCGCCTGCCCCGTGCCGAGTGCGACGACTTTCACGGCGATGCCCGACGCTTTCCGAAACTGTGGCAAAAGAAAACCGAACAAACCAGATTGCTCCGTGGAGGTAGTGGACGCAAGCACGATGGTCGCGTCCTGCGCACGTGCGGATACACACACCGTAGCCGCTGACACCATAGCGAGCGCAACCGCAATTGATTGCGCCAATCGGCAGCGTAAGTTCATAGCAACTCCCCGTCAAGATAACTGCGCGCCGCCACAGATTGAGGTGAAACAAAAAAATCAGCGGCGGGTCGATCTTCGACGATTCGGCCGTCATGCAAAAACAAGATTCGGCGGGCCAGCCGCCTGGCCTGCGCGACGTTGTGCGTGGTCAGCAGCAGTGTCGTTCCCTGTGCTTGTACTGACTGAATCAGGCGCTCGACTTCGCGCGTTGCGTTGGGCGCAAGATTCGCAGTGGGCTCGTCAGCAAGCAATATTTTTGGTTCGCATGCCCACGCTCGCGCCAGTGCAAGGCGCTGCTGCTCGCCACCCGAGAGCACTCGCGCGTGACGCGACGCCTCGGCGCTCAAATCGCAGGCAGCCAGCGCTCTGCGCGCTTGCTCGCTACGCGCAGGTTCTGGAGCGCCCCGCACGGCCAGCACGAAGCGTACGTTGTCGATTACGCTGCGAGCCAGCATGGGTGGTCGTTGGAATATCAGGGCTTGATCTCTGACGGGTGGGGTCAATATCATTCCCTGTGTCGGCGCAAGAATGGTGTTGCAAACCTTGAGCAGCGATGTCTTTCCTGAACCGTTTGCACCCAGCACGACGATGCTCTCCCCCGCATGGACTTCAAGACTAATGTCTGATAGCACTATCTTTCCACCACTCACGACTGACACCTGAGTAAGTCGCAGCAAGATGTCTGGTCTTAAAGGACGGGTCTGCGGGTTACGCACGTTGTTGCTCCATCCACAATTTGAGCGACTGCGCAGCGCCGTTAATGATGAGCACCAGCGTGACCAGCAACGCGCCCAGCGCCAACGCCAACGGCAAATCACCCTTCGATGTTTCAAGCGCGATGGAGGTGGTCATCACGCGCGTTGACCCAGCGATATTTCCGCCCACGATCATCACCGCGCCGACCTCTGCAATGGCGCGACCAAAGCCTGCCAGCAATACCACCGCCAGTGAGAATCGCGCCTCGAACAACAACGTTGCAACCCGCCGCCACGCACTGAGTCCAAGAGAGCTGAACCAGTCACGCAAACTCAGGTGCGTGTCCTCAATGGTTTG
>JANXNO010000105.1 GCA_025354075.1 Burkholderiales bacterium
GCTCTCGGCCATAAAGTATTCCATCGCGAGATGGCCCGATGAACCATTGCCTGCGGAACCGTAGGTAACGGTGTCGGGCTTTGCCTTCGCGAGTGCAACAAATTCCTTCAATGTTTTCGCGGGCACGTTGGGCGCTACTGCCAATACGTTCGGCACTCGCGCCAAAAGGATCACAGGTGCGAATTCCTTGTTCACGTCGTAGGGATGTTTCGGCATCGCATACGGATTGACTGCGAGCGTACCAACGTGTCCGAGGATGATGGTGTAGCCATCGGGCTCGGCTTTCGATACTTCTGTCATCGCAATCACACCCGCGCCGCCCGGCTTGTTCTCGACGAACACGGTCTGGCCGAGCGTCGTCGACAACTCCTGCGCCACCGCACGCGCAACGATTTCACTCGTGCCACCGGGTGCAAATGGAACCACAAAGCGGATGGGTTTTGTTGGCCACTGTTGAGCACTGGCTGTGAGTGCAAGGCTCGCGATGGCCAATGTTGTGAATTTCTTGATCATGATGAATTTCTTTAGGAAAAATTAGTCGAGCGAGATGCCGCGCTCTTTCACGAGTCTGGCCCAGAGCGTGGTTTGCAGGCGAACGAACTGTTGCGCAGCCTCGGGTTTGGCGGTTTGAATCTCACCGCCGAGTTGCGCGATTCGCGCTTTTACGTCGGGAGAATCAAGTGTTTTTTGTAACGCTGCAGCGAGTTTGGTAACTACGGCTTCGGGCGTACCAGCGGGTGCGAACAACACATTCCATTCGTACACCTCGTAGCCTGCAACCCCCGCCTCCGCCATCGTCGGTATATTCGGCAGGATTGGCGAGCGCTTCGCATTAGTGACAGCCAGCAGTTTCAATTTTCCTGCCTGCACATGTTGCAACGTCGAGGCTAGATTGCCGAAGAACACCGGCACCTGCCCGCCAATCACGTCGTTTAACGCCGGTGCACCGCCTTTGTACGGCACATGCAACATGTCCACACCTGCCGCACTTTCGAACATCGCACCCGCGAGATGTTGCGCCGAACCGTTGCCGGATGAGGCGTATGAAATGGCGTTTTTCTTTGCCTTTGCCAGCGCGACCAGCTCTTTCACCGATGTCGCGACGACACCAGGATTAACCAGCAACACATTCGGAAACAGCGCGATCACACCAATCGGTTTGAACGCCTTGTCACTGTCGTACGGCAGTTTCGCGAACAAAGCGGGGTTAACCGCGAACGACGATGCATCGAGCATCAAGGTGTAGCCATCGGGTGTCGCTTTCGCCACAGCGCTGGCGCCGATCTGCCCGCTGGCACCCGGCTTGTTTTCGATGATGACGGGCTGCCCGAGTGCTTCGCCGAGCTTCGGCGCGATCAGCCGCGCCATCGTGTCCGCGCCGCCGCCTGCGGGATAAGTCACAACGAGCGAGATCGGCTTGCTCGGCCACGTCTGGGCCTGCGCCGCCGTGGCGACCGCGAGCGCGCACAACACAAGTGCATCAACCAGTTTTTTTAACTTCACGCATCCTCCTGAATATTTTTTTGGACCACATCAGCGCAGATGCGCCGTGTAGTGAAACGACAGCGCATCACCAAACGAATGACGCAACTCAACGCAGCGCCCCGCCATATCGAACGCACGGCGCTCGACCCGTGCGCAGGGCGCGTTCGCGCGAAGCTGAAGCGCCCGCGAAACATCGGCCGTCGCCAGACAAAACGTCACATTGTCGTCTGCCTTGTGTACGGTCACCCCACATAAGCGCTGATACATCGGATAAAGCAGATCGTCCCACTGCGACTTGTTCAACGCGGACAATGCGTCAAACGTTGGCAGAGGCAACCAGATGCGCTCGACCAAGCACGGCTTGTCGATAAGCGTGCGCACGCGGGTCAGCGCGAGCGCGTTGCAGCGTGGCGCCAGATTGAGCGCGCTCGCGACTACAGGCGTTGCCTTGACAATTCGTTTCTCAATGATGCGCGACTTTGGCACTTCGCCGGGCAAAGCGTCTGCTGCCGCACCGGTCGTGGTCGAACCAAAGCGGAAAAACCGAAACAAACTCGCGCCGCCAATTCCGGACGACACAAACGTTCCACGACCATGTACCCGCTCAAGCAGTCCCTCTGCAACGAGCACGGCAATCGCCTGTCGCATCGTCCCCAGCGCCACGCTATGCGCCTTTGCCAACTGGGTTTCCGCGAGTATTGCGCTGCCCGGAACCCATTCGCCTCGCGTGATGTGGCCGCGCAACGTGGACGCCAGCCAGCCGTAGCGGCTTTGCCCCGGCGCAACGTCGGCGATACCCGTCTCCTGAGCGGTCGATAGCGTTGTGAAAGTCATGGCGTTAACGTTGAGAGGTCATTGATACGTTTGTTGGTCAGCACGACACAATTCCATCGAACTTCCGCAGCAGTATCTAATTATAGACCTCTAGAGGACTATACTGCAAATCATGCCTTTCGAAACTGTAGCCAAGTCGACCGATCCGCCCGCCTGTGACTGCCATTTTCACGTTTTCAACGCACGTGAGAACGCCGCTGGCGCACGATACATCCCAAACTACGCGGCCTTGCTGGCTGATTGGCAGGCGCAATCATCACCGCTGAATATCCTGCGCGGCGTTGTCGTGCAGCCGAGCTTTCTAGGCGCAGACAACAGCCTGTTGCTCACTACGCTTGCTCATCGTCCCCATCAGTTGCGCGGCGTCGCGGTCATCACCGAATCAGCCACGTACGCCGAGCTGAAACACCTGTATCTATGCGGGGTGCGCGGAATTCGCCTCAATCTGATTGGAGCCGCCGACGACGTGCAGGCGATTCGTGAACTGCCCGCGACGTGGTGGTCTGCATTGATAGCGGCAGGACTTCACCTCGAGCTCCATAGTGACGTCGGACGCATCGCCGTGTTGTTACCGCTGGTGCCGCAAGACGTAATAGTTGTGCTGGATCATTTCGCCAAACCTCTTGCTGCGTTGCACGCAGACGAAACGGTGCGGGCTGTTTGCGCTCGACAAAAAGCAGGAACTGAAACGTACATCACGTTAAGCGGCAGCTACCGACTGAGCCGCTGCGATACTGCATCATCAAAAAAATTCAGCAAGGATCTGGCCGCCTTGTGGGTAACCGTCGTCGGCCCTCATCACCTGTTGTGGGGCAGTGACTGGCCATGCACCAATTACGAATCGGAAGCGAACTATTTGCGCCTGCGCGATGCGCTGGATCAATGGTTGCCGGATGCCGAGGAAAGGCTGGCCGCGCTTCATACCAATCCAGCACGGCTGTATTGGCGTTGAACTACCGGTAACCATAATTACCCAATCACTGTCGTAACGCAATCAGGCCGTAGCCACCATCGCACTTACTTTTTTCCCGCATCATCAAACACTGCGAGCTTCGCTGCGCGTCTTGGCCGCACTACAACCGTACCCGCCATCTTGTCATGCCACCCCTGCTTTCGTGGATCGAACGCCACCCAGATGATGCCAAGCCCGAAGACAATTGTGCTCACGTAGTAGCCGAGGTAGCGAATGACACTCTGCCCCAACGTCGGCGAGTTACCTGTTTTCGCATCCACAATCTTCGCCGAGATCGCGTCCTTGCCCGGTGTAGACCCGCGCTTCAGCCACAGCCACACGATAGCAACAGCGGGCAACACGTACAAGATCAACACCTCGGCTGGCCCCTGAATCAGTTTTTCGCTGCTGAAGTAAGCCCAGCCGTAAACCGCCACCAAGAGCGGATACATCACGGCCATGATCAGAAGTGTGTCGAGCAAGCTTGCCCCCACGCGCAGCCAGAAGCCCACGTATTCAAGATCGTCGTTTGTCATGTTGGATCCGTGATTACCGAAAAAGGGAGTGTAGGCTTCGGCTCGAAACGAAACGCGTGCGCCCTGTCTCGCGCATCCAGCGCCGCTGCCGGCAAAAAATTCGTTTAGACATGACGATGCATCGCCTTTACGTTTGCCGTGCTAATCTTATATGTATAAAGTGCGTACAATTGCAAGGTGGAATACGAATCGGACCCCGCCAAAGCGTTGATCAACCAGCGTAAGCATCGCGTTGGCTTTGATGAAGCGGCGACTTGTCTGCTTGATCCGATGGCGCTTGTTCGTGACGACGATGATGCGATTGGCGAGCACCGGTACGTGCTTGTCGGCATGAGGGAGGCGGGACGAACACTTACCGTTTGTTACACGATGCGTGGCGAGATGCCGCGCCTGATTTCTGCCACGAAGCACACAAATGAGGCAACCCGCAAGGAGCAACAGATTTATGCGCAAGGAATATGACTTCAGCGCTGCAAGTGGCGCAAAACGAGCTAAAGATGTGCCTCATCTCGCCAAACTTCAGGCACGCGAGCAGCCGAACAAAACGCGTGTCACGATGTGGATTGATGAGGACGTCGTCGCTGAGTTTCGCGCGCGCGCAGCCAAGGTAGGTGCGGGTTACCAGACCGAAATGAATCGAGCATTGCGCGAGGCCGCAACGGGTACGCCGTTAACCGCCGAGAATTTAGCAGCGGTCGTCAACAAGGCGGTCGCTAAGGCGGCTCGTAAGTCCGTGGCAGCGTAGCCTCGATGAAGCTACAGCGGAATCGAGGCAAGATTTAGCGAAGCGTAGGGTGAACGCCAGAACGTGCACAGCGCGGCATATCAACGATCTTTGGTGCACAACGGCGCGAATTTTTATGCGCACCGCACGTTACGGCGCAACGAGCCCTCGATTCCGATGTAGCTTCATCGAGGCTACGCTGGCTGCGTAGGGTGGAACGCTTGCGGTTCCGCCTCGTTCCAACACCGAAGGCAATTGAACCGCAACGCGTCATGTCACCGCATTCGGCAGAACCGCAAGCGTTCTGCCCTACGGCCCTACGTCGCTGGCTAGCTGCGCCGACGGACAACCATGTTTTTCGTCTGTCGATTTACATGCGAAGACCAAGCGTCTAGCCCTCCAAAAAGAAACGCCTCATTTACTCCGTAGTCAGCAAGCATTTGCAGGAGTTCTATCTTGACGTTCGCAGGGACAAGAATTGCTTCCAGACAATCTGTTTCCGGTAGGAACGGTAGTTTTTCTATCGTGATCTGGTCGTCGGGTGGATGGTGAACAGTGAAGGCTGCTCGCTGATTGAGTAGTCGCACGTTTACGCTGCGTGGTATGTAGGCCAGACCAGTCGGCGCATCCTTGATGTCCAGTACTTCTTCACGAACAAATTTCGTCGGACTGTAGAGGTACACAATTCCATCGACCTCCATGTGCGTCGCACAAGCGAAGTAGGTGGCAACGAGCGGATTTAAGCTCCAGTCCAAGAGTCGAGTGGCGAGCCCAAAATGCTGAGCAAGTGCAAGTTGTTCCCATCGACTTGCTGGGAAATCTACTTCCGAATAAGCGATGGAGTGCTTAATCCAATGGTTAAAGCGCCCTAGATCGCGTCCGTCGGGAAGCAGGAATTCCGAGCGCCCTGCTTTCGGTAACAGTGGCCACGAAGCATTTGCCTGACCACGAAACCACCACCCGAATCCGTCATGAGAACGATATCCACGGAACATTTTGTGGAGTTGCTCGACCTCTTCAATGCGATACTGTTTCATAGTCCATCACAAAGCTCGCGTAGGTTGCGATTCACGGCACCATTATCTTGGCTACTATGAGTTGGGGAGGCAACCACACCCTGTGACTGCCTAAGATTCGTGTCTACCGATAAACCGGAAATCGCGCACAAAGCGCCGCAACTTCTCCACGCACTCTTGCAATCACCGCCTCATCATTCGGCGCATCAAGCACATCAGCAATAAAGTTGCCAACCATCTTCGCCTCAGCTTCCTTGAACCCACGCGTAGTAAACGCAGGCGAACCCAAACGAATTCCGCTCGTGACCATCGGCTTTTCCGGGTCGTTGGGGATGGCATTTTTGTTGCAGGTCATGTGTGCTTTGTGCAGCACGTTTTCTGCTTCTTTGCCGGTGATTTTTTTGGATCGGAGGTCGACGAGCATGAGATGCGATTCGGTGCCGCCGCTGACGATGCGCAGGCCGCGTTCGACGAGGGTTTTGGCGAGCACGTCAGCGTTCTTGATGACTTGCGCCTGATAGGTTTTGAACTCGGGCTTGAGCGCTTCGCCGAAGGCGATGGCCTTTGCCGCGATGACGTGCATCAGCGGGCCGCCCTGCAGACCGGGGAACACGGCGCTGTTGAGTTTTTTCGCGAGGTCTTCGTCGTTGGTGAGGATCACGCCGCCGCGCGGGCCGCGCAGCGTTTTATGTGTGGTGCTGGTGACGACGTGCGCGTGCGGGATCGGGTTCGGATACACGCCCGCGGCGATCAGGCCCGCGTAGTGCGCCATGTCGACCCATAGTTTCGCACCAACTTCGTCTGCGATTTCGCGCATCTTGGCCCAGTCCCACTTGAGCGAATACGCCGAGCCGCCGCCGATGATCATCTTCGGTTTGCACTCGTGCGCTTTGGCGCGCATCTGGTCGTAGTCGATGGTCTCTGCGGACGTGAGGCCGTAGGCATTGGCCTTGAACCATTTGCCGCTCATGTTGAGCGCCATGCCGTGCGTCAAGTGGCCGCCCTCTGCCAGGGAGAGGCCGAGGAAAGGATCACCCGGCTGCATGAGCACGAAGTACACGGCGGTATTGGCCTGCGCGCCGGAGTGCGGCTGCACGTTGACGAATTTGGCATCGAACAGCGTTTTCAGGCGATCAATCGCGAGCGTTTCGGCAATGTCAACAAACTCACAGCCACCGTAGTAGCGACGACCGGGATAGCCCTCGGCGTATTTATTAGTGAGCTGCGAACCCTGCGCTTCCATTACGGCCTTGCTGGCGTAATTTTCGGAGGCGATCAATTCGATGTGATCTTCCTGGCGCTGGTTTTCTGACTGGACGACAGCGAAAAGCTCGGGGTCAACCTGAGCCAGCGAGGAGACAAAAAATTCGGGGCGCGCGTTCATGGGCATGGTCCTTTGATGTTGAGGTGGAATGCCCAGGCGGACGGCGGGTTCGCTCGAATAATTGCCAAGCGAAAAGCGAGCTTCCTGAGGGTGGCTCCCTCTCAGTCATCGCATAGTATTTGCGACGCTTACGCCAGTTACACGCTTCGCGGAATTATAGGCGGAGGGTCAACAAGGCAATATCAGCTTTTTAGCTGTCATAGCGTTTTTATTGGGCATCACTGGTCAAAACCTGGCTTATCGACTTTTGACATTTATTCGCTCTAGCCCCTTATTCAGCGGGCGATTTCAAGAAAAGTTGTTGGTGTTGTGGAGCGATTGCCCTGCGACACAAAGCGCACTGACACGTCCGTCGCAGCGGCACCGCGCCCACCATGGAAGTGCTCTCGTGATCTGCGCGTTCAGCGTAGCGCCCAGAGGCAAAACGCCGCGACCAGCGTCGGTGGCAACGCGGCCAAAAACAGACCGCCCGCACCAATTGCGTTGTCATCGAAACTGCCTTTGAGAATGGCGTAGCCCGCCGGATTGGGTGCGTTGGCGATGACCGTAAGACCGCCACCAGTCACAGCACCGGCAACCACCATGTACTTGAATTCGTCGCTGAGGCCGGGCACCAGTGAGGCGAGATAAGTCAACGCGGCGTTGTCCGTGACGGCCGTGAGCACCGCTGCACCGAAGAACGCAGCATCCGGCGAAAGCGTCGTGAGCAGCGGCTGCAACCACCATTGCTGCTGCGCGCCTAGCACAACGAGTCCGCCGAGGAAGAAGCCGACCAGCAACGCTTCACGCAGAATGAGTTTGTCCTGATATTTTTCGTACGCGCTCGCGAAGCCGAGGAAAAAACAAAAGATCGCAATGAAAACGACCTCGTGATGCGCGAACACCACAACGATCGCGAGAAAAGCGAGGCTCACGAGGATGATTGACCACGGCATGGTCATCCTGACACCGCCCGTGGCCTGATAGGGCACATCACGCAATTGCTTACCGAAAATCAACGTGACCGAGAGCGCATTGATGGCCACAGCGAGCGCCGCACGCCAGCCAAAATTACTCATCATGAATGCGGTGTCCCACTGCCACGTCGTCGCCACCATCAGCACGGGGGGTGCGGCGTACGCGGTCAGCGTGCCGCCGATGGACACATTGACGAACAGCACACCGACAGTTGCGTATTTAAGGCGGGTTGAAATATTTTTTGAGAAAAAATGTTCGCGTAGCAGCAGCGCAGCAAGCGTCATAGCCGCAGGCTCGGTGATGAACGAACCCATCAGCGGTACCAGCGCAAGCGAGATGAAATAAAACGCCATCGGCTTGGCCCGCGACTGCGCCGGGGCGAGACGCGTGAGCCCACGCACGAGAAAACTGGCCAGTTCAACGACAGGCTTGCTCGCTGCGATGACCATCACTACAAACACAAACAAGGGTTCGGTGAAGTTGCGGCCTTCCAGATATTCAACGGTCGCGGTTTTGCCAGTAATTACGAATTTGAAAGCGACGAATACGAGCGCCCAGAAACCGAACACCGCTTCAATTTCTCCGAGAAAATGAAAGGCGCCGGCGTGCGCGGGGTAGCGGTGAGCAAGGCGTTCGAAATACGCCACTGAGAAGGTGTGTATGACAGCGAGCGCAAACAGCGTTGCGCCGATCATCTGGACGGTAGTTGGATTCATGCAGCTAGTCTACGTGCGCCGGCTAACGAGCGCGATGCGACGATTAGGATCGGCTTGTTCGTTGTTACTTGCGCGACAGCCACTAGCTCGTCGCTTTAAGCGCCGTGGGTACCCAGCCGCTAATCGTCAGCATCACAAAAAAGCCCACGACATACGCCACCACCACATGCCAGCCCTGCTTAACCCACTGCACTGCATTGCGCGCCTCAGGGAACTGACTGGAAAGCGCCACGCCCGCCGATGATCCGAACCAAATCATGGATCCCCCGAAGCCTACACAATAGGCCAACATGCCCCAGTCGTAGCCGCCTTGCTTGATCGCCAGAGCGGTCAGTGGAATATTGTCGAACACCGCCGAAACAAAACCCAGTCCGAGTGCTGATTGCCATGAAGCCGCAGGCAACGCATCAACGGGCATCATCGACGCACAGAGCACCAGAGACAATAAAAATAGCGCGCCCTTTGCAGCGTCGGGCACCAATGACCAATCCGGTTTGCGTATCGGCACAGCGATCAAAATTGCCGCCCACACGGCAACACCCAGCACCGGAAAGTGTTCGCCCAAAGCACCGTATCGCGTGTTGATCAACACGTTGGCGATGATCGCCACGGCCAGAATCCAGAAAACGATACCGACGCGTGCCCAGTCGACGCGGTGCGCCACCTTTGCGTCCTTGATGATGGGTGAATAGGCCTGCTGCTGCTTCGCTGCGACGACGCCCACGATAACGACGGCAACCAATGCGGCCACGTACGCATCGAGCACAGCCAGCGGCGACGCGCCGGCAAGCCAGAGCATCGTGGTCGTGGTGTCTCCAACGACCGAGCCAGAGCCCCCAGCATTCGACGCGGCCACGATACCCGCGAGATACCCGATATGAACCTTTTTGCGAAACACAGCCGAGGCCACGGTGCCGCCGATTAAGGCGGCTGCGATGTTGTCCAAAAAGCTCGACAGCACAAACACCAGAATCAACAATACAAAACCGCCCTTCCAGTCGTCCGGCAAAAAGTGCGGCAACACTTTTGGCACCTTGCTGTCTTCAAAATGATTGGACAACAACGCAAACCCCACCAGCAAGCACAGCAGATTCGCCAGTAGCACCCATTCATGGCCGAGATGCCCGATGAAGCCGGGCATGCCCTCGCCCGTTTTGAATCCGGCAATCAGAATTTTGTAGAGCGAAATCAGCACCGCGCCGCCCACTGCGACTTTCAGCGAATGCTTGTGCAGCAGCGCCACACCCGCCAGCACGCAGGCAAACAGAATAAAGTCAACTGGCACCGGGCCGACGAACGGACTGGCGGCGTGGGTCGTGGTAGCTGCGAAAGCGGTGCCAAGTGCCGCGAGCACGCGACTAAGTGCGAACATGGCTAACCCTTTTTTATTCGTAAACGCATCGTACTTCGCGCTTATGCTCATTCTAGGCATGGCTTTCGTGCATCCATGCAACGCAGTCCCGCAATTCGGGGAAAACCCATGATGCGCGCCATTTATGCGAACCTACAATACTTGCAGGATCGGATATTGACCGAATGCTTCGCAGCTGCGCTCATCGGCGAGCCGCAAAAAACCATACTCAGGAGAGACTATGCAACGTCGTGATTTTCTAACCAAGGCAGCAGCCAGCGCTGCGACCGGTGGCGCCATTTTGGCAGCGCCCGCCGTCATCGGGCAATCACCTGCGGTTCGCTGGCGCTTGACGTCGGGCTTCCCCAAATCGCTCGACACGATTTATGGCGCGGCTGAAGTATTTGCGGCTATGGTCGGAAAAATGACGGGCGGTAAATTTCAGATTTCTGTGCATGCAGCGGGTGAACTGGTACCGACGGCAGGACTCGTAGACGCAGTGCAGAACGGCACGGTTGAAGCGGGACACACCGCGCCGTACTACTACTTCGGCAAAGACGACACGTTTGCGCTCGGCTGCGCGATCCCATTCGGTTTGAACAGCCGTCAGATGACCGCGTGGCAGTATGAAGGCAACGGCCTGAAGCTGATGCGTGAGTTCTACGCCAAGTACAACATGATCAGCTTCCCAATGGGCAATACTGGCGCACAAATGGGCGGCTGGTACCGAAAGGAAATCAAGTCAGCTGACGACTTCAAGGGTTTGAAATTCCGCGTCGGCGGCTTCGCTGGCAAGGTCTGCTCGCGCCTAGGTGCTATTCCGCAAAATATTCCGGGTGGCGAGATTTATCAGGCACTGGAAAAAGGCACCATTGATGCGTGCGAATGGGTCGGCCCCTATGACGACCAGAAGCTGGGCTTTAACAAAGTCGCGCCAAACTATTACTACCCTGGCTGGTGGGAAGGTGGCCCGCAGCTCGACCTGTACATCAACCAAAAAGCCTACGACGCACTGACGCCTGAGTACAAGGCAATTGTTGAAAACGCTGCCGCGTTTGCCCACACTGAAATGCAGGCGAAATACGATGCCAAGAACCCTGGCGCGTTAAAGCAGCTCGTCGCGGGCGGCACCAAGCTGCATCGCTTCCCGAAAGACCTGATGGACAAGGCGTTCAAGGAGTCGATGGACCTCTACGCCGAGACGTCTGCGAAAAACCCGGCGTGGAAAAAAATCTACGACGACTATTCGAAATTCCGCGCAGACTCCAACCTGTGGTTCCGCTTCACCGAGATGAGCTTCGACACGTTTATGCAGTCGCAAAAACTGTAGTTAACGACCGTTGTCGATCAGCCCGCACGGCGCAAGCCCTGCGGGCTTTTTGTTGGTTGCCGATGGCGCTGTGTTGTGTTGCCTGACGGTGTGCGCGCGACTAAAACGACTCATTCGCTGCGAGATAGCGCCAGCTACCAATCGGCAAATCACCTAGGACGACGACGCCAATGCGGATGCGTTTTAGCGCGACTACGTTCAGGCCAACCAGTTCACACATGCGGCGGATCTGGCGCTTCTTGCCCTCGCGCAACACGAAGCGCAATTGATCCTCGTTTTGCCACCAGACTTTGGCTGGTTTAAGCGCCTTTCCGTCGAGCGCCAGGCCGTGGTTCAGCAAAGCCAAATCCGATGGATGCAACCGTCCTCCGCGCACGGATTGCACCCGCACTAAGTACTCTTTGTCGACCAGCGAATTCTCGCCGATCAACTGCTTAGCAATACGCCCGTCTTGCGTGAGTACGAGCATCCCGGTGGAATCGATGTCGAGTCGTCCTGCGGGGGCGATGCCGCGGGTGTGCTCGCGATTCCAGCGTATCGCCGTCGGGTCATCGCGCCAGCGGTTTTCGCCCTTCACCAGCACCACGGCGGGCTCGTGACCATCTTCGGCCTGACCACTGACGTAACCGATGGGCTTGTTGAGCAGGATGGTGACACGCTCGGCTTGCTGGTTGGTGGCCGCGCGGTCGATGGTGATCACATGTTGTGGCAACACTTTTTGGCCGAGCACGGCGGGCACGCCGTCGACGCGCACGAGCCCTTGCTCAATCCAGGCATCGGCTTCGCGACGGGACGCCAGGCCGAGCTCACTCATGCGTTTTGAAAGGCGGATGGGTTCGGTCATAGTGAAATTTTGAAGCGCAAAAAAGAGCACCCGAAGGTGCTCTTGTTGAGTGACGGTTGGAAGAAGTCTACTTCTTCGCTTCGTCCTTCTTCACCGCGTCCAGAATCGCCTTCGTCGGATCGTCCGCTGTGGGTGCCTCAGGCGCAGGCGTAACGGGTGCCGCCGGAGTTGCGCCGGGCGCAGGCGCTGCGGGGGTGCCGCTCTGCTTGAACAAGTCCTCCATGCTGCGCTCTTTCTCGGGTGTTTTCTCCTGTTCCGGCGCTTCGATCTTGACTTTATCGAGATCGTATTTCACCTCTTTGTCGAGGAAAGCGGTCACCGTCTGCGGCACAAAAATAACGATGGCGACCAGCATCAATTGCATGATGACCCATGGAATCGCGCCCATGTAGATGTCCTTCGACTCCACTTTGACTGGTATCGTTTTGTTTTTGTAGAGCGTGTCGGCAATGCCACGCAGATAGAACAGTGCAAAGCCAAATGGCGGATGCATGAAGCTGGTTTGCATGTTCACACAGAGCAACACGCCAAACCAGATGAGATTGATGCCCAGCTTGTCCGCGACCGGGGCCAGCATCGGAATGATGATGAAGGCGATCTCAAAAAAGTCGAGGAAAAACGCGAGAAAGAACACAAAGATATTGACGACGATCAGAAAGCCCACCTGCCCGCCTGGCAAACCGGTCAGCAAATGTTCAACCCATTTCGCACCGTCCACGCCCTGAAACACGAGCGAAAACACGCGCGAGCCAATCAGGATGAACACCACCATTGCGGTCAGACGAGCGGTGCCTTCCATCGCGTCGCGGATCAGCGGCCAAGTGAGTCGCTTTTGCGTCGCAGCCAGTATTAGCGCGCCCACCACACCCATTGCGCCCGCCTCGGTCGGCGTGCAGATCGCCACGTCGATTCCGGGCAAGCCGCCCATCGAGCCGAGCACCGTGAAGATCAAGATGGCTGACGGGACGATCCCCTTCAGGCACTTCCTCCATAGTGGCCAGCCGTTCAACGTCCGTGCCTCCTTCGGAACACCGGGCACATACTCAGGCTTGAATTTCGCCACCAGAAAGGTGTAGATCGCGAAGATCAGGATTTGCAGAATCGAGGGGCCCCATGCGCCCTTGTACATGTCGCCCACGCTTTTGCCGAGTTGATCGGCAAGCACCACCAGCACCAGTGACGGCGGCACCAATTGCGTAATGGTGCCGGAGGCCGCTAGCACGCCCGTGGCGTAACGCATGTTGTAGCCGTAGCGCATCATGACTGGCAGCGAAATCAGCGCCATCGCGATCACCTGGCCGGCCACCGTTCCAGTGATTGCACCGAGAATGAAACCAACGATGATGACCGAGTAGCCGAGCCCGCCTTTGACCGGGCCGAACAATTGGCCCATCGAGTCGAGCATGTCTTCTGCCAGTCCGCACTTCTCAAGTATCGATCCCATCATCGTGAAAAACGGGATCGCCAGCAGCAAGTCGTTCGACAGGATGCCGAAAATATTGAGCGGCAAATTCGACATGAAAGACACGGGGAACCACCCCATGTAAATCGCAAAAAAACCGCAACCCAAGCCGAGCGCAGAAAGTGAGAACGCTACCGGAAAGCCGATGAGCATGATCACAATCAGGCCCCCGAACATCATCGGTGCAAAGTCTTGCATCGTCATTTTATTTTTCCCCCTTATTCTGATCGCGCTTACTGAAGCGGCTTCTCATAGTGAACGTCCATGTTGTAAGTGCCGTTCAGCCACCCAACGCGTTTGATGATTTCGGCGATGCCTTGCAATGTCAGAAGCCCAAAACCGAGCGGCAACATCAACGCGATTGGCCATCGGATAAGCCCACCAGCGTTTGAACTCATCTCCATCGAACGAAATTTTTCGTAGAAGAAAGGCCATGCGAGATAGGTACTCATGATGCTCATCAGCAGCAGAAAAAAGATCAGCCCAAAGATGTCAATCCAGACTTGCCCTCTACTCTTGAGCTGACCATAGAGCACGTCAACGCGGACGTGCTCATTCATCCTCAGTACATGCGCGGCGGAGAGCATTACGGCAGCGCCGAAAAGATACCACTGAATTTCAAGCCAGCCGTTCGAGCTGATGTCGAAGGCGTAGCGGATGACCGCATTGCCTGCCGAAATGAAGCAGGACAGCATGATGAGATAGGCGGAGAGTTTGCCTAATTTTTCGCTGATCCAGTCGATTAGCCGCACGTACGACAGCAATACCCGCATAGTGTTTCCCCCGTTTGTTGCACTGCACGAAATTCTTGCCGCAATCAACCGCTTTGCCTACGGCGTTAACCCGCGTTGTCGTCGCGGGGATTGCACGCTATCGCTGTTGTTAGCGTGGTTGCCATCGCATGCAGGGTAAGCCTGCGTCGACTGGTCAGCGTCCGGTCAGGTGCCGGCAATGTGCATCGACTCAACCAACATCGATCCGACATGCTTTGATCCGCGTCGATCAATATCGTCCCCGATGGCCACGATGCGTTGATACAGTTCAAGCAGGTTGCCCGCGATGGTGATCTCGGCCACGGGATACGCAATCTCCCCGCCCTCAACCCAGAAGCCAGCTGCGCCACGCGAATAGTCGCCGGTGACCGGGTTCACGCCCTGCCCCATCAACTCGGTCACGATGAGGCCGCGACCCATTTGTTTGGCGAGCGTCGCGGTGTCGCCCTTGATGGTCGGCGTGATCAGCAGATTGTGATTGCCGCCTGCATTGCCGGTCGATTGCATGCCCAGTTTTCGCGCTGAATAAGTCGCCAAAAAGTAACCGCGCACCACGCCATTTTCAACAATCGCGCGACGCTGACAAGCCACGCCTTCGCCATCAAACGGCGAGCTGGCATAAGAGCGTGGAATGAATGGATCGTCGACGATATTGAGCAGCGAGGCAAACTTGTTTTGCCCCATGCTGTCGAGCAGGAAGGAGGTCTTGCGGTACAGCGATCCGCCGAACAGCGCGCCAATCGCGTGGCCGATAAATCCGCTGGCCAATGACGGTGTGAAGATCACCGGTGCGGACTGCGTGGCAAGCTTTCTCGGATTGAGCCGCGCCACCGCACGTTCACCGGCTTTTTTGCCGACCGATTCTGCGGCTTCCAGCTCACCGGGCACCCGGTGCGAGGTGTACCAATCGTCGCGCTCCATCGCGTCGCCATCGGACGCGACCATCGCGCAGCCGATGTAGTGCGCGCTGCCTTTGTAGCCCGCCGCGAAGCCATGCGAATTGGCGTAAACAAACTCAGATTCGCTGACGCTAACCGATGCGCCTTCGCTGTTGTCGATGCGCTCATCCACTTCAAAGCCAGCGTCTTCACAGCGCTTGGCGATGGCGATAGCCGCATCGGCCTCCAACGCCCACGGATGGTAGAGATCAAGCTCGGGAATGTCTTTGGCCATTGCGGACGCATCGGCGAGCCCTGCGTGCGGGTCGGCGCTGGTGAATTTGGCGATGCTCAGCGCTTTATCGACAGCCGCGTTGACGGCAGCCGCTGAAAAGTCGCCGGTGCTCGCGTTGCCCTTGCTGCCGTTTACATAAACAGTCACGCCGAGCGATTTATCGACGTTATGTTCGAGCGTTTCCAGCTCGCCGAGGCGTACCGTCACATTGAGGCCGAGGCCCTGTGTGGACTCGGCTTCGGCCTGATCGGCACCACCGCGTTTAGCGCGGTCAAGGGCTGCGAGCGCAACGTCGCGAAGGGCATTGGAAGACAGGGCTAGGGACATGGAAACACCGGACAAAAACGAGCCGCAAGCATAGCGGAGGCCCGTAAATTCAGCTCCTTCCGGCGCTTGCGGCAAAATTGAGGCATGGCACGCCCCCCAAAAATTCCCCGCATCATTGAAGATCGACCGTCGAAGACGGAACTGAAACAAGAATCCATTGAACTGCAACTGCTTGGTGAAACGCTCACCACGTTGTCGAATGACCAGCTTGATCAGCTTGATTTGCCGGAGCTGATGCGCGACGCGCTCGACGAGTTAAGTCGCGTCGGCAAGCACGAAGCTACGCGCCGTCACATGCAGTACATCGGCAAACTGATGCGTGACATCGACCCCGTGCCGATCCGCGCCCAGCTTGACCGCTGGGAGATGGGCACGCGCGCCAACAAGGCAGCGTTCAAGGCGAGCGAGCGCTGGCGTGATCGCTTGATTGCGGAGCCAGAGGCGCTGACATTGTTCATGGCGGAGCAGCCAACGGTGGATCGCGAAAAGCTGAACGAGTTGCTGGTGCGAGCGCGTTTGCAGGCGGCGAAGGGCGAAGCACCAGCGGCGTCGCGACAGGTGTTTCGAGTGATTTATCGCGCGCTACTTCAGGTTTAGCAGGTTTAGATATGGTTATTTTTGATCGATTGAAAATTGGTCTCGTTTCCATCTCTGACCGGGCGTCAACCGGCATATACGAAGACAAGGGCATTCCGGCATTGCAGGAATGGCTCGCCGCCGCTGTCAAAAACCCAATCACTTATGTCACACGTCTCATCGCCGACGTACAGCCGGTCATCGAATCGGCGCTGATCGAACTGTGTGACATTGAGCGCTGCGATCTCGTGCTGACCACCGGCGGCACTGGGCCTTCCCGTCGCGACGTGACGCCCGAAGCAACGCTCGCAGTTGCGCATAAAGTGATGCCCGGCTTTGGCGAGCAGATGCGGCAGATCAGTTTGAATTTTATCGTCACCGCGATCCTGTCACGTCAAGTCGCGGTGATTCGCGGCAAGACGCTGGTGATCAATCTTCCAGGGCAACCGAAAAGCATCAAGGAAACGCTGGAAGGGCTGCGCGATGCTGATGGTAAAGCTGTCGCGAAAGCGCAGGGAATTTTCGCGGCAGTGCCGTATTGCGTTGATTTGATTGGTGGCGCTTACATCGAAACCAATGACGATGTCTGCAAAGCGTTTCGACCCAAAAACGCGATACGCCCGCCGAGGGTGGCTTCGTAAAAACTAGCGCCTGACAGCGCGATAAACCAACCTTTTGAACTCGAACGAATACGGGTGCCAGAACGCCATTTGCCGCTGCGTCATCAGCAAGCCAGCAAGATTCGCCTTCGGTGAAATCCACCAATGCGTGCCCGCGATACCGCCCCATTGAAATTCGCCAGTTGAGCCTGCGGGATCGATGGACGATGGCTTCAGCGTGACCGCACCCGCCAGACCAAAGCCCTTCCCAGTGATCTCGCCCTGTCCGGGGAAACGAATGCACACGCCCTCCGGCAACTGATTGGTCATCATCAGCGCGATGGTTTCCGGCTTCAACAAAGTGGCGCCGCCGGGCAACAGGCTGCGCATCAGCGCCACCATATCAGGCAAACTTGACACCAATCCGCCACCGCCTGATTGCCAAGGAACGGGCTGCATATTGGCGAACGGGTAAGGAAAATTTTCGCGAAGCGAGAGCCCCGATTTCATCGGATCGATGGGATCAGCTCCGACGTAATACGTGGCGAGTCGGTGTTGCTGTTGCACCGGAATCACGAACCCCGTATCCACCATGCCCAGTGACGCGAAAATTCGTGACTGGATGAAGTCCCCGAAGCTCATCCCGCTAACCGCTTCCACCAGACGCGACAACACATCCGTCGCGACCGAATATTCCCACCCCGTGCCTGGATGAAACGCGAGCGGCAGATCAGCCAGCGCGTCCATCATCCCCGCCAGCGACACCTGCGGATTGCGCACCTTGCGCTCGTTGTACGCCGCAAACATCAGCGTACCTGGATCAAGCAATCCGTAGCTCAAACCTGAGCTGTGGCTCATCAATTGACGAATGGTGATCGGGCTGCGCGCCGGTTCGGTGTCGGTGATCACGGTCGCGCTGGGCTTGAGCACGCAACGATTGCCGAGTTGCGGAATGAACGTCTCAACCGGATCATCGAGTTGAAATTTTCCTTCCTCAAACA
>JANXNO010000113.1 GCA_025354075.1 Burkholderiales bacterium
GTGGCTACGGTCGCAAGTTGGAGCTCGACTTCCAGATGCAGGCAGCGCAAATCGCCAAAGCGGCGGGCAAACCGGTCAAGCTGTTGTGGAGCCGTGAAGACGACACAACGCATGACTTTTATCGTCCGCTGTCGTTGCATCAAATGACCGCCGGGCTAGATGCTGCGGGCAACGTCACCACATTCCACAGCAAGATGACGTCACCGTCAGTCACCGCGCGCGCGTTCCCGCCGGTCGTGCAAAACGGCAAAGATCCGTTCATGGCCGAGGGCTCGGAGAACTTGACCTACAAAATTCCGAACGTGCAGATAGAGAACGTCATTCACGACACCGGCATTCGCGTCGGCTACTGGCGCAGCGTGTCCAACGCGTTGAACGCGTTCGCGGTTGAGAGCTTCATGGACGAAATCGCGCTCGCGAAAAAGCAGGACCCGATCGCAATGCGCATGGACATGCTTAAGGGTGATGCGCGCTCGCAGAATGTGCTCAAGATGGCCGCTGATAAGGCCGGTTGGGGCAAAGCGCCCGCAGGACGCGCGCTGGGCGTCGCGCAGATGGAGTGCTACGGCACCCACTCTGCGGTGATTGCCGAAGTGTCGATGACCAAGGATGGCCCGAAGGTTCACAAGGTCACCGCAGTGGTCGATTGCGGCATCGTGGTTCACCCGGATCAGGCGCATGCACAGATTGAGTCGGGCATTCTGCTCGGCTACTCCAGCGGCATGAAAAACGCAATCACGTTCAAAGACGGCCGCGTCGAGCAAACCAACTTCCACAACTACCCGATGTTGCGCATGAGCGAAACGCCAGCGATCGACATCACCTTCGTGTCGAGCACTGCATCGCCGGGCGGCTTGGGTGAAGTGGGCGTACCGCTCATCATGCCGGCGATTGCTAACGCGGTTGCTACGTTGACGGGTAAGCGGGTGCGTAAGTTGCCTTTGATGGCTTCGTTCGCATAGCGCTGTTTTACGGCGTTAAAAAGCCCGCTTTGGCGGGCTTTTTTTGTATCAATTATTTCTGCGCATGTCGCGTTTCGTAGAGTGGGCAACTTATTGGGATCAAGCATATTGCGTTTTCGTCTCCACACAAAGCGCCCACATGATCCAATACATGTATGCCCATCCTCTACCACTGCATCAGCGCCCGGTCCTTCCGCGTCTTGTGGATGCTCGAAGAACTGCAACGCCCGTACGACCTGCGCATGCTCGCGTTCCCGCCGCGTGCGCATGACAAATCGTTTCTTGAGTTGAATCCGCGTGGCACCGTGCCGTTGTTTATTGACGGCGAAACTCGGATGACGGAGTCGGCGGCGATTTGCGAATATTTGGCGTTGCGGTATTCGCCGGGTGCGCTGAATGTCGCTGCGGACGAGCCCTATTTCGGTGACTACTTGAACTATCTGCACATGAGTGACGCGACGCTGACGTTTCCGCAAACGCTGGTGTTGCGCTACTCGCGTTTCGAACCGGCTGCGCGATTGCAACCACAGGTGGCGGACGATTACAGCAAGTGGTTTCTGTCGCGTCTGCGCACGCTGGAGCCGCATCTGACCGCGCATGATTTCCTCGCTGCCTCTCGCTTCACAGCGGCGGATGTGGCGGTCGGCTATGCACTGATGTTGGCGGAATTGCTCGGCCTGCATGAACGCTTCACGCCTGCTGTGGCTGCGTATTGGCAGCGGTTGAAAGCGCGTGACGGATTCTTTCGTGCGATGGCGGCGCAAGACGCTGCGGCTCGCGAGCAGGGCGTTTCTACGCTGCCTGCTACGGTTGCAAATTGATGAGTTTTTTTCGTATCAGCTTTTATGGAAAATGGCGTTTCTATTGGGCGCAGATATATAAATAGCCACAAGTCGACTTATGACGATAAGCGTCGCTAAGCCCAAATAGAATGGGCTTTTCATAAAAAAGCTGAATGCATAATTTTCCGACAAAAGCATACTGCGCTGACGTCCGAAACGTCAACGCGCAGGCGGGCCGCATGATGCCGACGATGTTCGGCGGAGCTATGATTTTGCGCGGCTTCAGTGTCCTTCGCCGCTAGTGCTGATGCGTCGCCGCACCGCTCT
>JANXNO010000132.1 GCA_025354075.1 Burkholderiales bacterium
GTCGGCGCGATGCGGATGTGGCTCATCACGGAGCCGTTCTTTTGCGCGAGGCCCGACATGTCGAGGATCGTCATGCCTTTGCCTTCGAGGAAGGCCGCCATGCCGAGCACCTGACCGACGGTCAGCACGCCTGTGCCGCCGATACCGGTGGCGAGGATGTTGAACGGTTTGGTGAGCGCTGGAATCGTGGGTTCAGGAATGTCGCCGAACTCAACGGCACCGACTTTCGCGGGCTTCTTGAGCGCGCCGCCTTCAACCGTGACGAAACTCGGGCAGAAGCCGTTTACGCACGAGAAATCCTTGTTGCAGTTGCTCTGATCAATGGTGCGTTTGCGGCCAAATTCGGTTTCCAGCGGCATCACCGAAACGCAGTTAGATTTGACGCCACAATCCCCACAACCTTCGCACACGGCTTCGTTGATGACGACGCGCTTTGCCGGATCGGGGAACTTGCCGATTTTGCGACGACGGCGTTTTTCTGCCGCGCACGTCTGGTCGTAGACGATGATGGTGCAGCCCGGCGCGTCGCGGAATTCGCGCTGAATTTCGTCGAGGCGTTCACGGTGATACACCGGGCAATTTGCTGGCAGTGCGACGCCTTCGTATTTCTCCGGCTCGTCGGTGATGACGCACACTTTTTTCACGCCTTCAGCAACAACCTGCTGAAGGATGGTGAGTGGTGACAGCGGCCCATCGTGTGGTTGCCCACCGGTCATTGCAACGGCATCGTTGTACAAAATCTTGTAAGTGATGTTGACGCCCGCAGCGACACTTGCGCGAATGGCCAGCAACCCTGAGTGGTAATAAGTCCCATCACCTAGGTTCGCAAAAATGTGCTTCTCGTCGGTGAAGGGTGCTTGCCCAATCCACGGCACGCCCTCACCGCCCATCTGAGTGAAGGTGCTCGCGCGATCCATCCATACGGCCATGTAGTGGCAACCAATGCCAGCAACAGCACGCGAACCTTCAGGAACGTTTGTCGAAGTGTTGTGCGGACAGCCGGAGCAGAAATACGGCGCGCGAACGATGTCAATCACCTTCTTCGCGAGCACGCGCTCCTTCTCGTTGATCCATTCGACGCGCTGCTTGACACGGTCGCTCACGTAGAACTTTGCGATGCGGCCCGCGATCACGCGCGCAATCATCGCTGGCGTCAATTCCGACGGCGCAGGCAGCAGCCAGTCGCCATGCGGACGCACCCATTCGCCCTTGGCGTCGAACTTGCCGACTACCTGCGGACGCACATCTTCTTTCCAGTTGTAGAGCTGCTCTTTCAACTGATATTCGAGCACCTGACGCTTCTCTTCAACGACCAGAATTTCTTGCAGCCCGGATGCGAACTCGTGCACGCCTTCCGGCTCCAGTGGCCACACCATGCCGACCTTGTAAACGCGCAGACCGATGGCCTTCGCAAGCTCGTCATCAATGCCCAGATCTTCGAGCGCCTGACGCACGTCGAGGTATGCCTTGCCTGCGGCCATGATGCCCAGACGCGGACGCGGCGAATCGATCACGATGTGATTTAACTTGTTCACCCGCGCGTAGTGAATCGCCATGTAAATTTTGTAGTCGTGCATGAGCTTTTCCTGCTCAAGCGGCGTGTGTGGCCAGCGAATGTTCACGCCGCCTTCAGGCAGCGGAAAGTCATCCGGAATGATCGGCTTGATGCGATCCGGATCGACGATCACACTGGCGGTCGATTCCACCGTATCGGTCACTGCCTTCATGCCGACGTAGCAACCGGAATAGCGGCTCATCGCATAGCCATGCACGCCGAGATCGAGATATTCCTGTACACCCGCCGGGTACAAAACCGGGATCACGGCGCTGATGAATTCGTGATCGGATTGATGTGGAAGCGTGGAAGACT
>JANXNO010000133.1 GCA_025354075.1 Burkholderiales bacterium
TCGGTGTCGGTCACCACGCGCCCGACACCAAACGTCGGTGCCGCTTCGGTCAGCCGGAAGTGCGTGCGAAGCGCGTTAATGGTGAGCGGTGCTGACGGCGTTCCCGTGCTACGCGCGAGCTGCAGCGCCGTGATGGCGGCCAGGGCCGCGCGCACTTTTGTGGTGGCGAGCGGCACGTCGAGCAGCGCCAGATCGCGGCCAAACAGCGCATTGCGCAACATCAAATCAAGCACGCCGATGACTTCGCGCCCGGCCGCGCCCTGATCCGGCGTCAGATTGAAGCGCTTCTGAACCGCCTTTACCCCCGCTGCCGTTTGCTGCCCGTAGATGCCGTCGACTTTGATTGTGGGTGCAATACCGGTGGCAGCCAGCGCTTGCTGAAGCAGCGCCACGGCAGCGCGATCCGGATCAAACGCCTTCATTCCCGGCGCATTGATCGCGGCAGCGCGAATGCGGTTATTGCCCGACCAGAGGGGTGCAAATAGTGGCATGGTGGCCCTTTCCGCATCAATGAGGATGCTGTTGCATAGACGAAAAGGCGCGGCTTGATGTGACACGTCTGGCGCAGCAACAGATCCGCAGTTAGTCAGAGCACTTTGCAGAAACTGACATTCCAAACTGCAACCCGAACCGTGCGAGGTGTGCCGTGGGTGCCGGAGTACGCATTTCATGTGGGCAAAGGAGCCCCAGCCTGACTTCAGGCTAGCGTCGTTTCCTACAACCAGAACGGCAGCGGCGGGCGATACTTGACCGAATTAATGTTGGAAGTTTTTTTCATGGATACGTCTGTTGCGTCTACACGTAATGTCAGCGCTTCGCGGCTCTCCCGCTTCGCGCGCGTGCTGTTGGTCAGTCTGTGTTGCGTCACATTCTTCGACGGCGGTGCCTCGTTCGCTGCGCCGGAACAGCGCGCCGCGAAGACAGCAACCCGTGCCGCCTTCGACATGGACAGTTTCAACAGCGCCAGCGACAGCCCGTTGCTGCGCACCGGCAGTAAGGGTGCTGCGGTGGCCCGGGCCCAGATACTGCTCGACCGCGCCTGGTTTTCCTGTGGCGAGATTGATGGACGCTATGCGGCCAATATGCAGCGCATGGTGAGGGCGTACCAGACGGCGCGTGGGCTTCCGGTTACAGGCACGGTGACCAAAGAAACATGGACGTCATTGCGCGAAGACGGCGCGCCGCCTCTGGTGCGCTACACCGTGACTGAAAAAGATGCGGCAGGCCCGTTCGAGAAGACGCCTGCCGACATGGCTGAGCGCGCCACAATGAAAGCGCTCGTATTTGAGTCGCTCGATGAAGCGCTGGGCGAGAAATTTCACGTCAGCGTTGCGTATCTCCACCAACTCAACGATGGCCGCACGGCGCAGTCCGGGCAGGCGCTGGTTGTACCCAACGTGACGGGCCGGGCCGCGCCATTGAAAGCGTCGTCCATAGAGATCGGCAAGACCGAGCGAGTGCTGTACGTCGTCGACGCCCAGAAGCGGCCAATAGCCGCATTTCCCATCAGCATTGGTAACGAGAAAAATGACCCACTGCCCATCGGCATGATGGCGATCAAGAACGAAGTGAAGAACCCGAGCTTCACCTACGACCCGAAACTGCTGAAGAACGCGCCTAAAGATGCGCCAAAGGTTGACGTTGCCCCGGGACCCAACAACCCCGTCGGCAGCGTGTGGCTCGGACTCACCAAGCCGCATTGGGGCATTCACGGCACGCCCAATCCTGGAAATGTGGGCCACTCCGAAACCAACGGCTGCATCCACATGACTAACTGGGACGCCGAGCGGCTGTCGACGCTCGCCAAGGCCGGGTTTAAGGTCATGGTCAGGCCGTGAAGCCAACGCTGGCCACCCGGGTTTGGCGCGCTGCATTGGGCTTGAGTGTGGTGTTTTCGCTGGTCGCTGCGGTCGCGACCGGATCAGAGACCACGCCTGAGGCCACCCAGCCCGCCGGGTGGTTTTCGTGGTTTGACCCGTCGACCGCCGCCGTTACGGCGCACCCGGGGCGGGTTCGCGATCAACTCGTGGCGTTGGCACCTACGCCGTCAGCAACCCAAAGCACTGACAGCAGTCGCCCTGATGATGTGTCGCGGCTGCGTGCACGCGAACTGGCCTTACCCATTGCCGCAGTGCGCGCGGCGCAATTGACCGACACCTACACACAATCACGTGCTGGCGGCGTTCCTCATGAAGCGCTGGACATCATGGCTCCGCGAGGCACGCCCGTGCTCGCAGTCGAAGACGGTCGCGTGGTCAAACTTTTTTTGAGTCGGCAGGGCGGCATCACGCTCTATCAGTTCGATCCAACCGATGAATATGTGTATTACTACGCGCACCTTGATCGCTACGCCGACGGCGTTACCGAAGGTGACTTGGTGCGCAAGGGGCAAGTCATTGGCTTCGTGGGCAGCACCGGCAACGCATTACCCGACGCGCCGCATTTGCACTTTGCCGTGCTCCGCCTGGGACCTGAGCGCCAGTGGTGGCGCGGCACGCCGATTAATCCCTTTTTGATCTGGCGTACAGCCAGTCGCTGAACGGCGCTGCATCACGGCGCGACAAACCTCGATGAATGGACGCGCGTAGTTTTACGGATGCGCGGGTGAGCGTAGCCGGTCTACGATGCGCCCACGTTTCAAGGGAGTTTTCAGTGATCTACGATTTCAATGGATTCGATAGCGACAGTGCCATGGGTCGGGCCGCACAGTCAGTCTGGCGCGTTTGCCTCAACAAAATGCTCTGGCTGGTGGTTGCGGGATGTTTGGCGCTGGTGGTGTTGCGTACCACGGCTGACATGCCGAAAGACATGCGCAATTTGGACGTCGTTGCCAAATTGCTCGCCAGACAACAGGCGAATGCAGGGTCTGCAGAGGCGCTTCGCAGGCAAGTGGTGATCGCGGACACGCAGCAGCGTGACGCGCAGCTCCGTCGTGACCCAGCCCGTCACAGTCAGAATGTTGTGGACGAAACGCCGGCGGATAGGGCACACCGTAGCTCTCAGGTCGTTGCCCCGCCGAGCGCGCGCGAGATGCCCGCGAGAGACATCGACCGCAGCGTTCAACGTCCGCGCGTGACCACTCAATAGGTACCGGCGTATCGGTGTGCTGAGCCTTGAAGCGCCTCGCGCTAGGCACCGAGGGGCACCCCGTATGGGTGCGATCAGCGCTTGCCCCAACAGGTGCTGGTAACGCGCGCGCACGTGGCGCGTACGCGCTTCTTTGCCTTCGCGCGCGTTTTTTTCGTGTCGGGTGTGGGTGCGGCAAGCGGCGTCAGGCTGGCAGCGGTGAAGGCTACGGGCGATGCGTTCGCTACGCTGAGCGTTGGAGCCGCCGGCGGCTTGTCCGCCAGAGACAAACGCGCCGACGCGTCGGCCGCCATTGCAGTGAGCATCGCGGTCATCACGCACATAAGACCGAGCATTAACAGCAGGCCAAGTATTTTCATGGTTTTTCTTTCTGCAAAGCGACGCGGCAGGACAGTACGTCAGCTCGCGAAAACATTGTTGTCCGCTACGCATCGGGTGGCTATCGCCCGTGCGCGCGTTACGTTGTGGGACGTGGCCTACTCCTTGGGTAAAGACGTTGTGCGGGGACGCATAGCGACAGCATTTCATGGCGTTTGACATTCACAATCTGCACGATTTCTAACGCGTGATGAGGCGTTTTGAAAGTGCATTGCGTTAATGTCGTGACTAGTACCGACGCATCGTGGCCATGATCGTCCCCGCGCAAAGCGTCGGAGGTTGTCGTGTCCTGTGTCCTGCATTTCGCTTCTTTAGCTAGAAGGCTCTCCGGGACCTGTCCTCATGGGTAAGCGCCGGGGCGCGATTAATTTTGTATCGGCATTTTCGATTTACGACGCCGGAGTTCGACGCCCCAGAGCGTTGGCGCTTTCCGCGACACGGACATTACAGTCACCATAGCGCGGGATCGGTTTAGCCCACAGCTTCGATGGGCTTAGGACCGTGGCAAATCATTCAAGCGCGCGACCGTCGTGATCGTCGCTGATACTGCCCGAGAAAAACGGGGAGCGCGGTCGCGGGTCGTAAGCATCGACGTCACGATGGTGGATGTCAATTTCAAACACACCACTTCCGACGGAGGTCAAGCGCTGCAAATGACGTTACACGGAAATAGACCCGCCCATCTTTAGCGGTGTGACGCTTTGCGAACCTGGTGATGCGCTCCACAAGCGGGCCCAGCGTTGCCAATTTTGTAACAACGCCAAAGCGCTCGGTGAAGTTGCTACCGCTTAGGACTTGCAACGTGCTGATCAACCAGGATCGTGTTGCCGTCGGGGTCGGTGAGCTGGAAGTACGCTGGCCCTTCGGTCTTATCGTCGGCTTCAATTGTCATCGTGATGCCGCGCGCTCTCAGTGTGCGTTGTAGTTCTCGAACGTCCTGAAAACATGGCAAGGTTTCCCTGTCCTTTGACCATCCCGGATTAAACGTCATGATGTTCTTGTCGAACATGCCATGAAACAGCCCCATCCTAGCGGATCCGTTGTGAAGCACAATCCAGTTTTGTTCGAGCTTGCCCGCAACCGGTACGAAGTCGAGCTTCTCGTAAAAGGCTTTTGACGCCTTGATGTCCTTGACGGCAAGGCTGACCGAAAAATTTCCGAACTCCATGGTTTTCTTCTCCCTGACTGGTGTGGATTGAGCAGACGCCGAACCGACAAAGGCCGCAAAGGCCAATGCGCCGACGACCGTGTGGATGAGTGCTTTCATGCGAAATCTCCTTTAGATGAGAGCCCGCCAGCGCGGCGGATGCTCAGTTCGCGCGGACGCTAATATGCCCGAGAATCGCTAGAGCAGCTTGCCATTTCTTGCGAACTCACCGAGAAACCGAGAGTGCTTATGACGCTTCGCCAATCCGCCCTGCGTCGCCGAGAGTTGAAATATCTTCAACTCTCGCGGGAAAGCGCTTACCGATAAGGGCTACAGGTCAATTTATGCCTAGAGTCGAGTTTATGCATAAAACGACCGAAAGCCCTTATGCAATGGGCGTTTATGGTTGAAGTTATATCCTGTTACGAGGTGTCGGCTGCGATTAATTCGAGCCTGAGCCTGAGGTCTCCCCACGAATAGATGTTTCAGAACAACGGGTTAGGGCGTAGAGTTCGCGCCTAAAAGCGCTCGTGCGTGTGATTGTGCTGCGAGGGGTGCTGGCGTTGATCTTTTTCCTTGTTAGTGACCAAACTTTCAAGGAGAAACAAGCCATGCGAACGATCACCATTGTGTCGCGAGTGCTCACCGATTGCAAAGCCTTCATGCATCAGACGCGCTGGGGGCGACTGGTTGATCTGTGCGCTTCAGCGGTGAACGGTCAAGCGCTCGCGCTGACGCAACTGGCACTGGGCTCGGGTGCGAAGACCACGCTGCGCCACCGGGTCAAAGCGGTGGATCGACTACTCGGCAACCCGGCGTTCGCCGCCGAACATCTCGACGTGTACCGCACGCTTGCAGCACGCTGGCTCACGGGTGTCTCGCCGCTGTTGATTGTGGTGGACTGGTCGAGCTTGTCGGCGGACATGGGCTGGCACTGGCTGCGCGCCTCGGTGGTCGTTGAGGGGCGGTCAATCACGCTCTACGAGGAGGTGCATCCGAGGTGTCATCTTGCCGCTCACGCCGTACACAAGCGCTTTCTTGAACGCATGAGCTGTGTGCTGCCTGAAATGCGATCAGCTCCGATCATCCTCACCGATGCCGGGTTTCGTGGCCCGTGGTTCGCGCTGGTCAAGGCGCAGGGGTGGCAGTGGGTCGGTCGGATTCGCAACCGCGACTTTGTCTGTCGCGTGCAGCCGATGAAATCACGCGCAGCAGGTTGCCCAGAATGCTTAGCCCCTGCGCCGGACATGAAGAGCTCGCGTTGGTTTCCCGCTAAATCGCTCTACGTCGGTGCCAGCGCCACGAGCGAGGACTTGGGGCTGTTCGATGCGACCCGCAACAAACCCAACCGCTGTCGGCTGGTGCGTGTGAAGCGTTTGCCGAAAGCGCGTAAGCGGCGTTATGCCAGTGGCAAAGTACATGTCAACAGCAACTCAAGGAGACAATCTGCTGCGGCACGGGAGCCGTGGTTACTGTCCTGCTCGTTGGGGCTTTCGCACTTGAGTGCCGAGACCATCGTATCGCTCTATGCGCAGCGCATGACCATCGAGCAGAGCTTTCGCGACACCAAGAACGAGCGGCTGGGCCTGGGCCTTACCCGTTCGCTCAGTCACGGGCGACGGCGACTGGAGGCGTTGCTACTGATCGGTCACATTGCAGCGATTACCAAGCGCTTGATCGGTGAGGCGGCCAAGTCGATGCAACTACAACTCCAACTGATCAGTCGCAAACAAACCAAGCACCACCAGCGAGCAGAAATATCAGTGATGAGTTTGGCCAGTCGTGTCATCGCGAGCCCGCAGTTGTTGCAGAAAGTAGGCGACCCACTCACTCACATTCATCGCCTACGATCCCAAGCGCTCAACGCCATCAACGCCCGCTATTACGCCTCATGATTCGTGGGGAAACCTCAGAGCCTGAGCCCTTGATTAATTCACCCTGGTGTCCTGCTGGTGCCCACAGGTCCCTTGTATGCCCAGTGCGTTTACAGCAGCGCAATCTGCGGCACTACATCAATCCTCTTACGCGGCACTCGCCGGGCAACTGTAGACCAATCAGGCTCATAGGATTCTGACTGATTACCCCACGTGCTCCAGCCTTCACGCGACCCTCGTGCGAAGAGTTCGAGGTGTGGGCCGGGGCTGCACCGTTCGATCAACTCGTAAGCTTCGACGGGCTTGCGCGAGTGCTCTGCCTTTTGCGTTCTCAAAATATTCACTTGCGAACGACCGGGGGCGAGCGTACGGTTATTTTTGCCGCGTATCCCGAAGAGAATTAGTTCGGTCGTGTTGCGAAAGTAAAAGCCAACGCCGCGGCCGTCTGGGCCGCCATCCTTGCGGACTTTGTGCCAGACGATGTTGCTGTTGTATTCAAAGCCTCCTGCCTTCATCATAAGCAGACATTCAGGCGCACAACATCAGACCTCTTCCATGAGCTTGAGAAAATAAAGTGGCTCGATCTCTGAATGGCACGTAGGGCATCTGTCGTTGCATGGGCAACTCCACGTGTCAATCCAATACTCGCCGCAATGCCGGTAGTGAACTTCGTATAGCGCCGGTTCTTCCATGTCATTGATCCTTACGGCCAGAAATTGGTCGCAACGAATAGTGTCCGCGTCCGTTGAAGACAACGATCCCCATATCTCGGAGCACCTGTAGCTGTTGGCGCAATTTCGGGCGTACATTGCGATTGTTTGGATACGCACGAGCAGCGATTTGCTCAAACCGATACACGTCGTCGAGTGTGAAATCCCGTTGGCCAATGCGAAAAATACATCCAAGCGCGACCGCTGCCCAACCGCGCGCCGCGCTTTCCAATCCTTCGAGTGGCGCAGTGCGCGCCCATTGCGCGCGGACGTTCGCCTGATCAAGTAAGGCACCGTCGACGATGCAAGGAATCAACGCGTGCAAAGAGACCATTGAAAGATCGAGATTGCAACCCACCCAGCCCGCGCGCCGCGCAGTTGCCGCAAGAGGTTTGCGCCGGATAACCATTGGTTCGATCAAAAATCGTTTGGGCAAGACACTGAGATTGACGACGCTAAATGGAAGCTTGTACTGAAGCAAGAATAGATTCGGTGCGCGATTGTCGCGAATGGCGCCGATCATCGAGTGGTAAGCGCCGTCCGGAACCAAATTCCTCAGTGCTGACTTTTTGCTTTTCAACTCGAATGGATCACGGCACGTTGCGCAACGGA
>JANXNO010000173.1 GCA_025354075.1 Burkholderiales bacterium
CTGTCAACGTGGGCACATGCATTCGCCACAGGCGCTGGGCCCATCTATTCGCGCGATTTACTGCTGCGAATGAATGCATTCATTCGCGACACCATGCGTTATGTGCCGCGCATCAGCGAAGGCGTGCAAAGTCCGTGCGAAACGCTGCAACTGGGCAGCGGGACCTGCCGCGACTTCGCCACCCTGATGATCGAGGCGGTCAGAACGCTCGGTTACGCGGCGCGATTCGTCTCCGGCTACTTGTATTCGCCTGCGCTCGACGGCGCAGACAGCAACCACCAGGGTGCGGGTGCCACACATGCGTGGCTACAGGTGTATTTGCCCGGCGCGGGCTGGCTGACCTTCGACCCTACTAACAACCTTGCCGGTGGCACCGATTTGATTCGCGTGGCGTTTGCGCGCCACGCCAGCGGGGCGTCGCCGATCACGGGGAACTGGCACGGCTTTCCCGGCGATTTTTTGGGTATGGATGTAGACGTTCAGGTCAGTCGCCGAGCTGACTGATTCGTCATCGCTGTTTTAGCGCCCGGCATCCATGCGTACCCACGCGTTGCCCTGATGCCGGTAGTACGCGCCCTGAGCGTCCTGAGCATAGGTGTTGCCCCCGCTCTGATAGGTCTGACCCTGCGGCAAATAGTGCGGCAGCATCGTGATGCGGCCCGACGCGTCCTGATACGGGCTGACACCGCGAATCGCCTGATTCGTATAGTTCGCCACTGCGGCTGATTGCCGTGCGCTGTTGTTAGCCCAGCCCGCGTTGTAGCTCGCGTGGCCTTGCTGCACGGTAGCGTTCGCGCGCTGGCTGGCCGCGAACTGATTTTGTTGATGCTGAAGCGCGCCCTGCACGTTAGTGCCGGCAGCGGTCATCAAGTCCCAGTACGCAAATTGCTGAAACGTCATGGTGGCGCGACCGGACGCCTGCATTTGCGCGTATTGCGTGCGCAGACGCGGGCCGTTGACTTGCAGATGATGCTGCCATAGCGCTTGCTGCGATTGCGCATTCTGCCGCTGCATCGCGCCGAGTTGCGCATTGAATTTTGCGTCGAACGCCGCGTTGGATGCCGCGATACCCTGCCACTGCGCGTGACTCGCGCTGAGGGTCAGCGCAGCAGCGGCCGCCGCTGCGATCTGCTTGAAAGTGAAACGTGTGCTCATATCTATCTCCTAAAGCTTTGCCTGTCACGTGAACCATTCGCGTGACTCATTAGAGTGGCGTGCACTTGCATAGACGACACGGTAAAGCGCTTTGGACGTGATGTGGTGCTAAGGGGCGTTACGCGGGGTTACAGGGTACGGCCTGCGCGGTACTATCAATTTCAACGGATCAAAACCTCACCGGGCGTGCCAAATCACCATGAAAACTTTGGGTAAAAAAGCCAGCGGCGCGCGGTTAGAGCGCATGCAGGATTCGCCGTTGTGGACGGGCGTCACGTTTCGCAATGTGCATCCCGCGATACCCGGCCTGCGCGACCCGGCGGTGTCGATGCCAAGTATCGGCGAGTTTTTATGTGGTGGTACACGACGTACGCCACGTGGCCCACTGCCATCACTTGATCCGCGCGATACGTGGTTAAAAAAGCCCGACACCGGGCTGCGTGCGACGTGGCTGGGTCACTCTACCGTGCTGATCGAAATTGACGGATACCGCGTGGTGACGGATCCGGTGTGGGGGCTGCGCGCGTCGCCGTCCACGCTGGTAGGACCGAAGCGCTTTCAGCCCGTGCCGGTGCCGCTCTCGGCGATGCCGACGATTGATCTGGTGGTGATTTCGCATGACCATTACGATCATCTCGATTACCCAACGATTCGCGAGTTGGCGCTGATGGGCGTGCCGTTCGTCACCTCGCTCGGCGTCGGCGCGCACCTTGAGGCGTGGGGCGTTCCAGCCGAGCGCATCACCGAGCTGGACTGGTGGCAATCGTACACCTTGCCGGGCAGTGAACTCGCCGTGACCGCAGCGCCGTCGCAGCATTTTTCTGGTCGTGGACTCAAGGATCGCAACGCCACGCTGTGGTCGTCGTTGGTGGTGCGCACGTCGAAGCATTCCGTCTTTTTCAGCGGCGACACCGGACTCACGACCGAGTACGCGACGATTCGCGAGCGGCTCGGGCCGTTCGATCTGATCATGCTGGAAGTCGGCGCGTTTCATCCGTCGTGGGGCGACATTCACCTGGGCCCGGCCAACGCGCTGGAGGCTCACGCGCTGCTCGGTGGCGGTGCATTCCTGCCGGTGCATTGGGGCACGTTCAGCCTCGCGATGCATGCCTGGGACGAGCCTGCGGAAACGCTGGTAGCGCTGGGTGCCAAGCGCGGCGCGCAGCTGGTGATGCCGCGGCTGGGCGAACCGGTTGAGCCGGTGCGCGTCGAGTCGGTTACGCCGTGGTGGCACGCGGTGGATACGCAGCCCGTGACCGTGGTCGCCGTAGAAAAACCGGTGGTTGAGACGCTGCCTAAATCGATGCCTTGGCCAATTGACTAACGTGAGCACGTTTTCGGTATGGCTTTTCATGGATAAGCCCTATTTACATGCGCTTAGACGGGTATTTATTGATAAATCGACTTTTTGTTAAAACCGGCCTAAGTTCCTATTAAATAGGGCTTTCAAACAAAAGTTGATGGTATTTTCGTCGCCCCAGGATTGAAGCGATGCCACGATCAACCTGCCATTCGCGCGGCATCCGGCTACCGGCGTGTTGACCCGCCCACGAATATTCGGAGTCCGGGTCAGTTGCCCGCGGGTTGACTTTTGCGAAATCATGTACATATACTATATATGTGCACTCCTGATTCAGTAAGGAACCCGACATGTCAGCCGTCGCCGATATCCCCGTCAATGCCAATAGGAGTGGCACCGCGACGGCACGCATCGTCGTGCAGGCCACGCCTGCTGAAAAGCGCGCCATTTCCAGCAAAGCTAAAACGCTGGGCATCTCCGCAGGCGAGCTGATGCGACGCGGCGCGAGTGCCTACGCGCCCGAGAGCGCCCAGGATGAGCTCGCCGTGCTGGCTGACGCGGCGCGCGACGCCGCCGACCGCTCGTGCGCCGCCATAGACGAGTCGCTCACCTTTATCGCCGCCAGCAACGCGCGTATCGCCAAGATGGAGCGGCGCTAGATGGGTGTCACCGAGCGCATCTGGGCGGCGCTCACGTCGATGATCAAGCTCGAAGACAAGGTGACGCGGCAGAGCGAGGCGCTGAAAGCGCAACAGACCAAGATTGAGAACCTCACCGAGCGAATCATCCGCCTGGAAACGGCGCTTGAGATCGGCCTTGCAACGCAGAGCGCACCGAGGCCAACCAAACGGATTGTCAGCAAACCGCTCGTGGGCGACCGCTAACCACTACGCAGCGCCCGCGACGAAAAGAAAACGCGTTAGTCGACAGTCGCACCCGACGAAGCGACGACCTTCGCCCATTTATCGGTCTCGGCCACGATCACTTTGCCGAAATCCTCCGGCGTGCCGGGGATCGGTGAACCGCCGAGTTCTGCCAGCCGTGCGCGCAACTTGGGATCGGCAAGCGCCTTGTTCACAGCGGCATTCATTTTGTCGATGGCTTCGCGCGGCGTCCCCTTGGGCATGCCGACGCCGAACCAGGCGGTTGCTTCATAGCCAGGCACCGTGTCGGCGACTGTAGGCAAGTCCGGGAACGATGGCTCACGTGCCGCCGAAGTGACCGCCAAGGCGCGGATGCTGCCACCCTTGATGTGCCCAGCCGACGACGGCAAATTGTCGAAAAACACCTGCACCTGGCCGCCGATCAGATCCGTCAGCACCGGGCCTGCCCCTTTATACGGAATGTGCACCATGCTGCAGCCGGTCATCGACTTGAACAGTTCACCCGACAAATGCGTTGAGGTGCCGCTGCTGGATGAAGCCATGTTGACCTTGCTCGGGTTCGCTTTGCAATAGGCGATGAACTCGGCCACCGTCTTCACCGGCAGGTTGTTGGTGACTACCATCACGTTCGGCGTGCGCACGATGCCCGCGACCGGCGCGATATCGCGAATGAAGTTGAACGAGAGCTTTTTATAGAGCGAGGCGTTGATGCCGTTCGCAGGATTTACCAGCAGCATCGTGTAGCCGTCCGGTGGAGCGTTCACCACGAACTCGGTTCCGATGTTGTTGCCGCCGCCCGCTTTGTTTTCGACCACCACTTGCTGGCCGAGATTCTCGGACAGCCACTGTGCAACGATGCGCGCCAGCACGTCCGTAGTGCCCGCTGGCGGATAGGGCACGATCCACTTGACGGGTTTGTTCGGGTAGCTTTGCGCAGACGCAGCGCCCAGAAAACTGCATGCGGCCAGCGCCGCACATACGACGGCTGCACGCCGGATAAAACCTTGCATGAAATGACCTCCTTCGAGAGACGCTGCCGCACAATGCGGCGGATCGTTCCTTGCGCGGATTATCAGCGCTTGCAGCGCCAAACGTCGTTAGGGATTTCACGGATGATGCACCGCTGTTCGGCAGCCAGACATCATGGAACTGTGCGTCCAGTCAACTATCACCGTGCGTCAGTCGAGCTCGCGGCAGACCGGCTGGAAACGCTACCGACACGTGGACGGGCACGTGCGCTCTGACACCACGCCCGCGGCGTTCACGGTTAGCTTGATTTCGTAATTTACGTCGTGTTGGGCGAGCGCTGCGCCCTCCCAGCTTCGTTGTTTGCCGCCAATCGAATAGAGCAGCGTGACGTTGTTGGCAGCGGCCTTACTGGAAAACAGCGTGGCAACCTTTTCCTCGTTAGCCGAAAACGAAGGCCACCAAAACTTATCGCCACCGACGATTGCGCTGACGTTTTCCATGGTTTGGCCCGTCGCATCGCTGACAAATCTAACGTTCACGGTGTACTTGTTTACGTCGGAACGAGCGTGCTCACAACCTATTGCGCACGTCGCAATCAATGCCAGAACCGCTAAATTTCGTTTCTCGCTTTTCACTTTTTCGGGGCGATGACAAAAGGCTTTTTCTCTACCTTCGTGGACTGAACTACGGCATCCAGTACGTTTTTTGCCTTCAGATTGGCCTTTCTGGAAAGGTACAGCGCAATGCCCATTTCTATCCCGGCCCGATCATGCGGATCGTCCCAGGCTCGAAGCCCACTAGACGCGCCATCTTTTTGCGGGACGTTCAATCGTGCGATAGAAGAGCCGATCTGTTCGAGACCGGCACCGTCGAGCAAAATCGCGTCAGAAAAACCGGCAGCTTTTCCAACGTAGCCGTAATGAATGTTTGACCACACATCGTAGTAATAAAGCGTGGTGTCTCGCGCATGCCAATGTTGCGGCCCGCCGGGATTGCGCGGATGAAATCGCTTGGCGATGATGGGCTTGTGATCCCACGGCCCGTCCTGTCTGACTTTAAGCGCCCACGAAATCAGCGCTGCCACGTGGCCCGAAGCCTCCATATCCACACACTGTTGCGGCGTGATACCCAAGCCGAAGAGTTGCTGCCAAAAGGGCAGTTTCTGATAGTCAGCGATGCAAGTGATGCCCGAAAAGCTATTGTTTTCAAGCATGCGGCGAACATCATTGCCCGCTGAATTCGCAATCATTTCTTTCGCGATGTAGTCAGCGATAGGACTAATTTCGTCGATCATGGGGGTGTCGATCCGTGCGCATAGCGTGCGTATTCTCACAAAAAAATCGAGTCACGTATCGGACACTGCATGCTGAAGCTGCGCGCGACACGGTCTAACGTGCGAATTCCGGAAGGTGTGGCGCACTACGCTGTGTAGTCGTCGCACGCCGTAGCGGGATCGGGTGACGTATCCCCCCTCCAAAAAACAGAAAAATATATTTGGGAAATGTCACTTGCCGGTAGTGGCTACCGTCTACTCAAAAAATGCCGTCTAATTTTTTCAAATGAGGAATTCACGATGACCGTCACTATCACCGCCAGTGTGGGCGCGTCTGGCAGAAACCTGCGCCCGGATGTGACCATTGTGCAGCGTTTGTTGGCCGATCGTGGAGTGAGTCCTGGGCGAATTGACGGCCAGTGCGGGCCGCATACGGTTAACGCGATTCTTCGCTTTCAGGCGCAATTTTTGGCGCATCCTGACGGCCGGGTTGACCCACAGGGTGCAACGCTACGCCGCTTGACAGCGCCGCATACGGGCGGAACAGCCCACGCACCGCAAACACCGCACAACCCAACCGCCCGCCCTGGCATTCGCCCACCGGCGGCACCTGCGACGCACGCGCCGCAACCACCAGCAGCACACGCGCCCCTGGACGCAGCGCTGACGGCGCTTGTACCCCGTCCTTCGCGTGACACGATTAATCAGGGTCTGACGGCGGTTTCGCCCGCCTTCATGGTGCAAGAACTGGGTAACCCGCGCGAGTCATACAACGCTGATTGCCAGCCGATGACCAACGCGACGCTGCGACGCTTTGTGGTGAGTGATTCCGTAGGTCCGTTCAGGGTTACTGGGCTGCGGCCTGCTGTGGAAAGCCTGCGCGCCGCGTTCACCCAGATCAGCCAGGATCAGCCCGCTGTGTATGCCGCGCTGGGGACGGCGGGCATGTTGTGTTGCCGTCTGGTTCGTGGCTCAGCAACGGCGATATCCAATCATTCCTGGGGCACCGCGATTGATCTGAAGCTCAATGGAGTGCTCGACCGGCGCGGCGACAGTCAGGTGCAAACCGGCCTCACGTTAATCGCGTCGATAATGAATACGCACGGCTGGTATTGGGGCGCAGCGTTTCGTACGGAAGATGCCATGCACTTTGAGGCGAGCCGCGCGCTGATCAGCCGTTGGGCACCGCTGGTGCGTTGAACGCCTGAACGCAACATACAAGGATGACGCATATGACGATTCGTAACGACTCTGCGCCACAACGCACGTTGATAGTGTGTCGCGGCGCGCTCTCGTTGTTCTTCACGGTCGTAGTGACTACCGCGCAGGCTGCGTGTTTATTTGCACAACCGGACAGCTGGGCCAAGGCCAGTACGGTATGGGACGGCGAATGCAAGGGCGGCCAAGCGCACGGTCTGGGTGCACTTAAAGAGTTCGACCCGCAGAAGAAGACCGTCGTGCGCTTTTTTTTCGGTCGAGCGAATCACGGCGCCATGACTCTTGGCGTAATCGATCAGACCGACGGCTATGTGGCTGGCAGCTTCAAAGACGGTAAGGTGGTTGAATCCGCCGAGCGACAGGCCACTATTTCGGCATTTAAAGAAGCCGCTAGTGCTGCGAAGCTGGTTGCCGCCCGATATCGAAACAGCGGCAACATAGCCTCTGCCCGGTTCTATGATGCAAAAACAAAGCAGCTCACCGAACAGATGGATTGATGCTTTGTGCCTGAGTTTGGCCTACTGATGTGAGCGGGCGTTAGGGTTCGCCAACGCGGCAGCGCTTTGCCGTCCGCCCAATGGCGAGGCGGAACACAGCCCCAGCTTTTTGCGCCTGCGCAAGCGGGGCCACCACGAGCTTGACATTTTGAGCTGTGAGACGTGCGCTCGTGCCGTAGCGAATCACGCGCGCTTCTAATTCATCGTCATCGGGCCATGTGCCATAGCGACTGCCTGCCCAAGCAAGGAAGAGATCTATCGCCCAACAGCCAATGCCGAAAAAAGGGCGTGGATTTTGAACGGGGTGTTCTCCGCGACTTGTGCCCGATGCACGCCAGCCTGCGATAAGAGCCCCGGGACATTTCGGGGGCGGCTTTTCGTGAACGGGGCGGGTCAAACCGCGCGCAAACAGCCCGGCGTAGCCTGTGGAGCGTGTTGCGCTACGCTTCGCGCTTCAGCCAATTTATCGAGAAGGATCGCGATGGGTCACGCACGTATTTTTGCCGCAGCGGCGCTGCTGGGTTTGTCTGTTAGCGCGGTCGTTCACGCAGCCCCCCTCGTGATCAACGGCGTGACGTTTGAGGCACCTGAATCCTGTCAGGCCGCGCAGACCACGCTAGTGTGCAAAGTGGATGGGCAGCAGTTTGAGCTTTGGGTGACGCGCAAGCCGATGGATGCGGCGATCAAGCCCACCGATTCGTTTGTGCGCAAGATGGAATATTTCACCGAGCAGCATCAGGGCGCGGTGGTGAATATTTTGCGCAGCACGTCCAACGATGGATTCACCGCATTTTCGGACTACGGGAGCTACTCCGCGCTTGGCGCGTCCATGCCCGGCAAAGGCGTGGTGACTTCGCCGACGGTGCGCTTCGCGTCAGTGCTGCACGACGACGAAATCTGGGAATTTCTTGAGGTCGTGGCAACGCGAACGCCCGCGATAGATGCGCTTGCAACCGAGCTGCGGCGCTTGATGGTGTTGCCAACAGCGCCCGTCGCTCAGGCGTCGGCCGTACTTGCTGCGCCCGAAGTGCCCAAAAAACTGGAGGGTAGCCCGCTGGTTGCAACGTTCACCGGCAAACTGCTTTCGCTGGAGCTGCCAGGCTATCTTGAGGCAGTGGTGCTTGAAGACACCACCGACAGCCTACGTGTGACCTTCAAACATAAAACCCGCCCGACCGCCGGACCCAATCTGGCGATCAGCCTGCGTGCGCCCAAGGACAATCAGACGGCGGCCAGCATAGTGAAAGAGCGCAAAGACGCGTTGACCGCAACCATGGCCGGGCCGACTGAATCGGTTGAGATCAACAAGCTGGGCGCGATCAATGGCGCAGGGTTTGCGTTAGTCGGCACGCCGAACAAGGCCAAGGGATTCTCCGGCGTTGAGTCGCTGGAGACGAACTTTGCAGCCAGCGTGGGAGATCGCGTACTGGAGGTTCAGCTGACCACGGAACAGCAGTATGCGTCTGACGCGCGCGTGGTGTGGTCGTCGCTCGTGCGGTCGATCACGCTGGGCAAATAGCTGCAACGACTGTCCCGCGCGGCGACAACTGTCCCGCGCGGCGACACTTCAAACCAATCGCATCAAGAATTTCACCACGTGGGCATGCGTGTCTGCGTCTTTGAGAATTTTGCGATGACCGAGGCCTTCCGTGCGCAGTAACTGCGCGTTCGGCAGATAGCGCATGAAGCGCTCGGCACCGGTGAACGTGTTGATGGCGTCGTTCGCGTCGTGCACGACGAGCGTTGGTACCTGGACGTTGGGCGCACTTTGTGCCGCGTCGAACTGCTCCATCAACATGCCCTCTTGCGCCTCGATGCGCCGCTGCATCGCAGCACGCGTCTGCTCGCTCAAGCCGAACACCTGCGCAAACATGCGCGTGTAGTCACGTGGCGCGTCAGGCGCGGCGATCAGCACCAGGCCTTGCGTACGCAACCCGCGAGCAACCACGCGAGCGCCCGCACTACCACCCAGCGAATGCGCGATGATCGCGTGCAGCGATACGCCCTGCTCGCGCAGTCGCGCGGCCACGTACTCCATCGCGCGCGCAAATTGCGGCAACGTTGCTGTGCTGCCCGCGCTGCGGCCATGCGCTGGCGCTTCGATGATGATGGGGACCATACGCGCATCAACCAGTGCTTCAGCCAGCGGCAACATTTGTGCCGCGTGTCCGCCCCAACCGTGCATCAGTAGCACATGGGGTCGCGTCGCTGCTTCGTCTGCATGCGCGACACACGTAGCTGAATTTTGATGGCGATACACGGTGACGCTGGCGCGCTCAAACGACCATTGTTCAATGTGCCATTGCACGGCCCAGGCGCTTTTTCGTTGCAGCCATTTCGGCGGCAGCGGCGTCAGGAAGAGCCGCTTTGCCATACGCTCGGCAAGCGTTGGCCACAGACTTTGCGCGCTGATCAGCGCGGAGCGGAACAGTCGCACGCCGGTACTGCGTTGATAGAACTGCGCAGTGGCGTTAACGGAAGTGGCGGAAGCGGTTGCTGTATGCGTAGTCATGATATTTTCCTTTATTCGCACGTTTGTGCTAAATTAAGCCAAAACAAAACACGACAGCCAGTGATTTCAGGCTGCTCGTGGCCGTGTGTAACTTTTGATCAATCGCCCGTAGCTGCTATGCGTACGGTCGGCAGCACGTACGTCGCGAAGGAAGCGGGCGTCATGCAGCATGCCCACCATCAGCGCATAAATCTCTGCCACCAACTGGTCGGGATCAATCGTCGCATCAAGATGATCCTGCTCCACTGCTTGCGTGACGACGCGACGAAGTGCCGCGCGCCAGCCCATCACCCCTTTGAGCAATTGATCGCGCAGATGACCTTCACGATCATCAAGCTCAAACGCACCGGCGACGTAGATGCAGGCGGTATGCGCCTCGACGATGCGGGTGCGCTCGATCCAGCGACGAATCATCGCGTTCAGTCTCGGCAAACCTTTCGGGGCTTGCATCGCAGGTACGAAGACATCGGTCAAAAAACGCCGGTCATATTCCTCAATCACCGCCTGTTGCAACGCCTCGCGCGAGCCCACGCGCGAGAACACGCCGCTCTTGGACAGGCCCAGACGATCGGCTACTGCCTGCAGCGTGATGGCCTCCAGCCCAAGCTCGGCCGCAAGGTCAAGCGCCGCGCCGACAATCGAGGCACGGGTGAGCTCACTTTTTGCGGTTCTGGCTTCCACACCTGAAATTTAGCACAGTCATGCTAAATATGGAAATTCAGCAAAATACTAAGCGACTCACTCCGACGAGCCGCCACCGCCCGAGTCACCTCCACCGCCGGAGTCGCTACTCCCTGAATCTCCGCTGGAGCTGCTGTAGCTACTGTCGCTGCTGGAGCTGTATCCGTCGTGCGACGACGAACCCCCACGGGAGTAACCACGACGCTCGCGGGCGGTGATCGGCTTGATGATGGCGAACACGGAGGCAAGTATCGTGGCGACGATCAGCCAGATTGCGCCGACGACCAGGCCCGCCGTACCACTCGAAAACACGCCCGCCATGAACGCGATTGCAAGCGCTGCGAGCCACGCCAATGTCTGCATCCACCAGATTGGGTTGCCACTCGCGGCGGGTTTAGTTGCGCTGGGCGCAACCTCTTTTTGCCAGCGCTTTTTCTTGTTTTTGCTGATCGGCGCTGCGTCTTGTCGGCCCCATTGTTTTGCCGCAATCAGCATCGGAATGATGAGCCAAGCAGCCGCGACATACGCCACCCACGATTCGCCTGCGACCCACGCGTACAAATAGCAGGTGGCTGCGCCGAAGAAAAAAGCGAACACCACTTTGGCGTGAATCTCCGTGCGTTGCGAAAACAGAAAACCTGCGATCACCATCAACGGGATGTGCGCAAATGCGCCGAACATCACGCGATCCAGTGCGTCGCTGCCGCCGCCAGTGACCAACGAATTTTTGGCAACAACATCCGATGCGTTGATACGCGCCAGCAGTTCGTTCACACCCACGCTGACCGCCGCGGCCGGGCCATCTTTTTCAAGGGCGGGTCGCATCTGTTCGGCCAGAATCCGTTTGACGGTGACGTCGGGCAGCGCGCCTTCCAGGCCATAGCCAGTGTGAATGCGCATGCGGCGGGTTTTGTTATTGACCGCGATAACGACCAGCGCGCCATCGTCAATGCCTTTACGCCCGAGCTTCCAGGTGGTGAACACGCGTTGTGCGAAATCCTCGATGGATTCCGGCTCGGTCTGGTTGACGATCACCACGCCGAGTTGCGAGCCTCGGTCCTGATTGAGTTTTTTAAGCAACGTGGCGATACGTGCGTACTCGTCGACGGACAGCACGCCGGCCACGTCCGCGATGAATTCCCGTGACTTCGGCACCGGTTGCAGATCGCTTTGCGCGTGGGTGAACGCGGCGAACGTGGCAAACAATAGCGTGGCCAAACCGGCGACAAGTGCCCATCGCATCTGCGCGAATTTCATCGCTATCGCCCTTTCAAAAATGGCCATCAGCACACCACGCTATGAAAAGACGGGATCAACCACGGCGATGCGCCACGTTGACAATTTTGAGCAGAATTGGCCAATCAACTTTTCAGTGAAAGCCCCATTTAATATGGGCTAATACCGCATTTTGGTCGTATGTCGACTATTAGTCAAATATAGCTCTATGCCCAAACGGGATAACACTTTCAGAGAAAAGTTGATGGTCTCAAATTTGCCTGCTAAGGCCCAGCTAAGGCTTTAGCACCGCGCTCGCATCGGCCTGCCCAACCAGCACATCTGCGTCGCCTGGCAACAAAAATCCCTGCGCCACCGCGTTTGCCGCTGCGGCTTTCACCGCAGCAACATAACCCGCATGATCCTTGTAGCGCTCTTCCAGTGACAGACGCGGATCGTTGCTGGCCGTGCGTTCGGCTTTGGTTTTGGCAAACGGAATCATGCCGCCGACGTAATTGCAGATTTGCCCTTGATGAAACGGTCGTGCGCCGCCCGCTGTGATGTTCCAGCCCAAATATGTGGCGAGCGGCGCGTCATGCAACACGACTGGCACGCCACCAACCTCGTTGCCGTCCGCATTCACGCGCGGCACTTTCATGTTGATGACCTGCAAGATCTGCGGCGGCAGCTTGGTTGGCACGCCTGAGCCGTCGTTGTAATTGAAATCCGGGCCCCAATCGTAATCGAGCGTAGCCATGATGAAGTTCGACGGCACCGTGGGCGGTACGCCGGGAATATTGGGGAAGCCCATCGCCGCCTTGTCCGCGTCTACCAGCTCGCCCTTGCTCAGCCGCGGCCACACGCTCGCGGGCGGCGGCGTGCCCTGCATCACCCAGTTGCGGAAATGCTGGCGCAGCGCATTGACGGTGTGGATGTGCGGCATCACGTTCGGCGCGAGTTCGCCTGTACCGAAGTTGTTGCCGGGACAACTCGGCGGCGGCAGCGTGCTACCGGCAAGACTCGCGTTGAACATGGAGTTCGGCGTCGGCACAATGAAGCCACCGTGATTGCTGCTCGCGATGTAGTAGCGGCGCACGTTGTCCGGCAGCGGAATATCGGCCTTGGCATCCGTGCCGACCCACTCCGGCGTGAGCTTCAACGCCCACACTTCAGCCGAGCCGAAATGCTCGATGATTTTCGGGCAGGTTTTCGTAGCGGTGCAACGGTCGAGAATACCGCGCTCAGGCAATTTGCGCACCGTGTCCGGCCACGGCACCCACCACTGCGGGCCTTCAGAACCCGCCTGATAAAGCTCCAGCACGCCGTCCGGCTGCGCCCAGCGGAAGTTGAGCGCGATGCGCCGTCCGGCAATGATCGGCCATGCGCCGTCGTAGAGCTGCTTGCCCGCTTCATCCTGATTGAAGCCGAGATGAATGAAGCCGCGCAGGAAATTTCCGGACTGTGAATTGCCGCGAGAGATGACGTGTTTGATCTTTCCGGCGAGCGGATTTGCGGTGCCGAAATCGTCCTTCGTTTCGTTCTTGAAGAACGCGGCCACATCGCGGAAAGCTGCGAAGCCAACGCCGAGCACAGGCGGGTTTTCTGCGGTGAAAATGACTTGATACAGGAGCGTCGGATCGAAGCCTTTTTTCAGGCAAATTTTCGTTGCGTCTGGCTTGCCGGGGAAGGGATTCGCGGCATCGCATTTCGCCCAAGCCCAGTCGCTGCTGGCGATGGTTGAATCGACGGTCACGACGCCATCAACCGTTTCACTTTTGATTGCGGTCAGCGTCGCTTTCTTCGTATCGAGGTCGGCGGGCTTGTAAGGCAGCGGACTGGTTTGCACGAGGATCGGCTGCGATTCCGGGCCGCTGCGATTGACGATGCGACCGAGCACTTCGCCACGAGTGGGCGAGCCGTCGGCATTCTTCGCAATCGGCACGATCACAAAATCCTGACCGACCTGCGTATGCGCCGTCTGCCCAGCGTTGTCACCCTGCCAGCCGCTGCTCAGGCCGACGTCACCCACATTGCGTTCAGCCGGAACAATGGTCACACGACCACCGCGATTGGGCACGTCGTGCCACATGAGGCCGCTCAGCTTTGACCGATCAGATGGCATGACGAGTTGAAACGTCGCAACGTATTCAACCTTGCCCTTCGCGTTTTTCGGCGCGAGCTGAATATCCTGAATGATGGCGTTGAGCGGATTCGCTGGATCAAGCTCGCCATACGCGCGACCGCTGACGCGCTTGATCGCGCCTGCGGGGCCGGTCGCGGCGAGTGTCGCGTCAGGATCAACCGTTGATTCGACAACGATTTTGGTGACTCGGGCTTCGGCAATGGCTGCGAGCGCAAATGTTGCCAGCATCACGCGGGCAATAGGTGTGAGTGTCATGTAAGCCTCCTTATTGAGGCGCATGATCACCAACTTGGTACTGGGCGCTTCACCTAGGTTTCATTTTCTGCATTCGTAGGGTGGGCAAATTGTTGCCCGCCCGTCGCAACAATCTAGTCGTCAAGCCGCAGGATGCAAATACCGCGCGCTGATCGCTTCGATTTCCTTGAACGCTTCCGGGTCAACTTTGGTTTGATGCGCGTTATAGATTTGCCGCAATTGCTCAACGCTCGTCGCCCCGATAATCGCGCTGCCAACGAACCATTTGTTGGCCACAAACGCGATGGAGAGTTCGAGCAGACTGACGCCGTATTTTTTGGCGAGCGCTGCGTATTCTTCAGCCGCGATCATCGCGAGCGGGCGACGATAGCGCACGCCAAAGTCCGCGTAACCCTGAAAGCGCGAGCCTTTCGGCATCGCACCATTCAGATATTTGCCAGTCAACACGCCCATGCCGAGCGGGCTGTAAGCCAACAACGGCACCTGTTCGCGATAGCTGACCTCAGCCAAATCGCCTTCGAACAAACGGTTCAACAAACAGTATGGATTTTGAATCGCAGCGGGCTTCGGTGCGCCCAGTTGCTCCGCTGCACGGCAGAACATCGTGGTGCCCCAAGCAGACTCGTTCGACAGTCCGTAGCCACGAATCTTGCCGTCCTTGATCAGCGTTTGCATCGCCTCGACCTGCTCAACAATCGGCACCGTTTCACGCTCTTTGCCGCTATCAAATTGCCACGAACCGAACGCTGCCACGTTGCGATCCGGCCAGTGGATTTGATAGAGATCGATGTGATCCGTTTGCAAACGTTTCAGCGAGCCTTCGCACGCGTCAATGATGTTGGCTTTGGTCAGCGCGGTCGCGCCATTGCGAATCCAATCGCGGCGGCCTGGGCCTGCGATTTTGGTGCCGAGCACAATCTTTTCACGGTTGCCAGGAATGGCCAGCCATTTACCCAAAATAATCTCGGTACGCAGACCCGTTTCAGCCTTCGGCGGCACCGGATACATCTCGGCCGTATCAACAAAATTGATGCCATGCTGCATCGCCCATTCGAGCTGTGCATGTGCCTCAGCTTCGGTATTTTGCTCGCCCCAGGTCATCGTGCCGAGGCTGACGACAGAAACGTTGAGATTAGCGTGAAATAAGGGGCGGCGTTCCATGGCGAGTCCTGTGATTTGAAGCATTCACAGTCTATCCTGAGTGTTTGATGCACTCAGTCCCGTGGTTTCATCGAACACCCAAGTAGAGCGCGCTCTGCGCACCGTAGATGCCATTGCGAACGGATTCACCATTCGCAAACATAGGGCGCGCCGAGCGCACCCTACCCCACGATGCGAAACGCTATCCTCCCAGATACGCCGCCTTGACGCGTGGATCAGCCAGCAACACTTTCGCATCGCCCTGCAACGTGATTTCGCCTGACTCCAGCACGTAACCGCGCGTGGCATTTTCTAGCGCCAGTGCTGCATTTTGCTCGATCAGCAAAATCGTGGTGCCACGCGAAGCAATCAACCGGATGATTTCAAAAATCTTTTCGACCATGAGCGGTGCGAGACCCATCGACGGTTCGTCAAGCATCAAGAGCTTCGGTTGCGCGAGCATGGCACGGCCAATCGCGAGCATTTGTTGCTCGCCACCCGACAGCGTGCCGGCCATTTGCAACGTGCGTTCTTTGAGGCGCGGAATCATTTCATAAATCTCGTCTACCTCCTTCAAAATCTGCGCTTTGTCGTTGCGCGCGTAGGCACCCATGAGAAGATTTTCATGCACGTTCAGGCGCGCAAACACACCACGCCCCTCGGGGCAAAGCGCGATGCCCAGGCCCACCAGCGCGTGCGAGGGCACGCCGGTGATGTCGCGGCCGTTGTACGTGACCTTGCCGCCTGCTGGCTTGATGAGCCCAGACAGCGCGCGCAGCGTGCTGGATTTACCCGCGCCGTTGGCACCGATCAGGGTGACGAGCTCACCTTCGTTGACATGAAAGTCAATCCCCTTGATCGCCTTGATGCCGCCGTAAGCGACTTGCAGTTTTTTTACGTCGAGCATCGCGGTCATACTTTATCTCCCACTTCAACGTGCGCGCCGCCCAGATAGGCCTTGATCACGGCCGGATCTTTTTGAATCTGCGACGGATTGCCGTCAGCAATTTTTTTGCCGTAGTCGAGCACTACGATGTGCTGGCACACGTTCATCACCAAGCGCATGTCGTGCTCGATCAGCATCACGGTGGTACCGTCGTTAGCGATACGTTCGATCAACGCACGCAGCGTGACGGTTTCGGTCGCGTTCATGCCTGCGGCAGGTTCGTCCAGCGCGATCATTTTGGGATCGGTCGCAAGCGCACGCGCAATTTCCAGACGACGTTGTTCACCATAGGCGAGCGTCCGGCTCTTGTCGCCGGCGCGTTTTGACAGGCCGATGTACTCCAGCAATTCATGTGCACGCTGCGCAATCTCCGCTTCTTCGCGACGTGCAGAAGGTGTACGAAAAATCGCGCCAAACGCGCCTGCTTTGGTGCGTACATGACGGCCGACCATCACGTTCTCAAGCACGGTCATTTCGCCGAACAGACGAATATTCTGGAAGGTGCGCGCAATGCCCACCTGTGCCACTTCGTGCGGTGCTTTCACGTTCAATGGCTTGCCATCAAACATGAATTTGCCCTCATCGACCTGATACAGGCCGGTGAGCGTATTAAAGAAGGTGGTCTTGCCGGCACCGTTCGGACCGATAAGACCGAAGATGGAACTGCGCGGGATTTGCATCGAGACATTGTCGAGTGCAGTAATGCCGCCGAAGCGCTTGGTCACACCTTCTGCG
>JANXNO010000225.1 GCA_025354075.1 Burkholderiales bacterium
TCGCGGGTAGGATGTCGACGATGCGCACTTCAGAAAGTTTGCCGAGCGCTGCGATGTAAGGCGTGAATGCTTTGAGCGTTTCGAGATCACCGGTCATGATGAGTGGCACGCGCTCAGCGGGCGAAAGCTTCATTTCGGAGCGCAGAATGCGGCACGAGGTGACGATCTGCTTGAGCAGCGCCATCTTGTCGTTAGCTTCAGCGTTCACCCGATCGGCGCCGTATTTTGGGAACGGTTGCATTGAAATCGAAGCGCCCGATTTGCCTGCAATCGGCGCGACCTTTTGCCACAGCTCTTCGCTGATGAACGGCATGATCGGATGGGCCAGTCGTAGTGTCGCCTCAAGCTCGCGCACGAGCACACTGCGCGTGCTGCGCGCTGACGCAACGTCGCCCGACTTTTCGGCTTCTGCGAGTTGCACTTTAGCGCACTCAACATACCAGTCGCAGTATTCATCCCACACAAATTCGTACAGCGCTTTGGCGGCGAAATCGAAACGATAGGTATCAAAACCTTCCGCAATATCGCGTTTGGCGATTTGCAATCGACCGAGCAACCACTTGTCAACGAACGACAAATGATTCGCTGCGTCATTGCCAATGCCGCAATCCTTGCCTTCCACATTCATGAGCACAAAGCGCGTCGCGTTCCACAGCTTGTTGCAGAAATTGCGATAGCCCTCACAGCGACTCAAGTCGAAGTTGAGCGTCATCGACATCGTGCATAGCGACGCATAGGTGAAACGCACCGCATCCGCACCATACGCAGGAATGCCGGTCGGGAAATTTTTGCGGATGTACTTTTCTGCTTTTTCACGGTGACTCGCGAGCATCAAACCGGTCGTGGATTTCTTCACCAGTGGTTCGAGTTCGATGCCGTCGAGCAGGTCAATCGGGTCAAGCACATTGCCCTTCGATTTGCTCATCTTGGTGCCTTCGGCGTCGCGCACCATCGCGTTGATGTACACGTCTTTGAACGGCACCTTGTCGGTGAAATGCAGCGTCATCATCACCATACGCGCGACCCAGAAAAAGATGATGTCGTTGCCCGTGACGAGCACGTTGCTCGGCAGGTAAACGCTGTCTTTTTCGAAGCGTGCCTGATCCGGCCAGCCAAGTGTGGTGTGGCACACGAGGGCTGAAGAGAACCAGGTGTCGAGCACGTCGGGGTCACGTGTGAGTGGTTTACCGCCACTCTGTTTCAGCGCCTCTTCTTCGCTGCGCGACACATAGATTTTTCCGTCGGCGTCGTACCACGCCGGTATCTGATGACCCCACCACAACTGCCGCGAAATGCACCAGTCGCGGATGTTGCCTAACCAGTGGTTGTAAGTACTCGTCCAGTGTTCGGGATAGAACTTGACGTCGCCGTTTTTCACCGCATCCAGCGCACGTCCAGCGAGGCCGCCCGCATGCTTGTCTGTGGCTTTGCTCATGGCGACAAACCACTGATCGGTCAGCATCGGCTCCACGATCTGGCCGGTACGTTCGCACATCGGCACCATGCTCTTGTGCGGCACGGCTTTCTGCAAAAACTTGTGTTCTTCGAGATCGCGCAGCACCGCTTTGCGCGCCTCGAAACGATCGAGGGCCCGGTACGCTTTCGGGCCGTTCTCGTTGATCTTGGCGTCAAGCGTGAAAATCGTAATCAACGGAATGTTGTGTCGCAGCGCGCAGGCGTAGTCGTTGAAATCATGCGCGCCAGTGATTTTCACGCAACCGGAGCCGAACGCGCGATCCACAAAATCGTCCGCAATGATCGGAATTTTGCGGTCACACAACGGCAGATCAACGAGCCTGCCGACCAGATGTTTATAGCGCTCATCCTCAGGATGCACGGCCAGCGCGCCGTCGGCCAGCATCGTTTCGGGACGCGTGGTGGCGATGTGCATGCCCGCGATCAAATTACCTTCGTGATCAGGCTGCGGCCCATCAGAAAACGGGTACAGGATGTGCCACATGAAGCCGTCGCGTTCAACCGATTCCACTTCCAGCTCTGACACCGCCGATTGCAGCACCGGGTCCCAGTTCACCAGCCGCTTGCCGCGATAAATCAGGCCCTGCTCGAACAGCGTTACGAACGTTTCCACCACGCCTTTAGACATGTGGTCGTCCATCGTGAAATAGCCCTGGTTTGCGCCGCTTGCGTCGGCGTAACCCCAGTTGGCGGACGCGCCGAGACGACGCATTTGCTGTGTGATCGTCGAGCCTGACTGCTCCTTCCACTGCCACACGCGCTTGGTGAATGCCTCGCGCCCCAGATCATGCCGCGACTTCCCTTCGGCCTGCAATTGCCGCTCGACCACGATTTGTGTGGCGATACCAGCGTGATCAGTGCCGACCACCCAATTGGTGTTGTCGCCCTTCATGCGGTGATAGCGGATCAGCGAGTCCATCAGCGTCTGCTGAAACGCGTGTCCCATGTGCAGCGTTCCGGTTACGTTGGGCGGCGGCAGCTGGATGGTGTACGCGGGCTTTGTCGCATCTCCGTTCGGGATGAAATTACCCGCCTGCTCCCAGACCGGATACCACTTGCGCTCAATGTCTTTCGGCTCAAAGGATTTGGACAGCGAGTCCAGGGCGGACAGGGTCGGTGCGGTGGAATCAGCGGACATGATGGAGCAGCCGTGTGAACGGCGATTGATTCAGAAAATGAGGCACTTATTGTACCGAGTGACTTAACAGCTTATTTGCAAGAAGCCCATTCAATATGGGCTTATCGCTTAAATTCGTCTAAAGTCGACAATAAGCGAATATTGGTGCTAGCCCTATCCAAAACGCCATTTCAGCTAAAAGCTGATAGCGAAATTATGTGAGGCCAACGACTCAGTTGCGTCCGTCGCTCGCTCGTCGCTTCGACAATTGCTCGCGCAGCCGCGCGATCTCGGAATCCACGGCCTTTGACACCACTTCGCGCACCTGCGTGGACGTGTCTTCTGCCACCTGGGCTGCGATGTCGCGCGCGATATCGGTGAGCGCGGGCAGCAGCATGTCGCGAACATGATCTTTAAGCGATCCAGCGGCGTAAATCTCAAGCTGCTGCATCACCTGGCTGTATACGCCGTGCTGCAACTCCTCAAGCTTGGTCAAAAGCTGCGCGTTGAATTGATCGCGAACATTGGCCACCGCAGTGACCGTGGTCGGGTCAGCGACGTGTGAGAGGTGCGCATCGTGCCTGAGTGAAGGGCGAACGCCCAACATATCGGACGTTATCGCATTACGCATATCAGCAGGGGGCGCAGTGGGCCGCGGCTGCGGCTGCTGGGGCAACGGCGCGGGAGCGAGCGCAGGCGCCACCTGCGCAGCGGGCGGCGCGGGTTTCTCTGGCTCTGGCAGCCACGCAGGCCGCGCATGGTTCGGGATCAGATCGTCCATGCGATCCGTCAGGCTGGTGATCTCAATCTCTTCAATCACCAGATCGGTCAGCACTGGCAGCTCTTCCGGCGTGCGCTGCCGCATCAGGCGATCGGCCTGAGCGAGAAGATCCTTAGCAGTCGGTGTACTCATACCCCGATTATGCGCGCAAAAAAGCGCGACGAAATCACGTCATCACCGTGTGTGAAAGCGGGTATCCGCGCGCTTTATAAAACGCCCACCGCTCACGCCCTGCCGCAGCGAGCGTCGCCTCCTGACCCACGATCTCAAACATACGTTCAAACCGCGCAAAAAACGCCGGTGGCTCCGCACTCAAATTGATCAGCACGTCCGCCGCGCCGTCATGCAGCAACGAATGATCCACGATCACCGGCGTGTCCGCCACATGAGGTGAAGTCATCGTCACATGCGGCAAAAACCCCTCCACCGGCTGCTCCCAAAGCATCTTGTCCAGCAATGCCGTAGTCGCCGCATCAGGCGTCACCACGCGAACCCGACGGCCCTGCGCGTGCGCCTTGCCAACGAGACGCGCAGTGGCTATGAGCGGGTTAGCCACGGCAGTGTAGAAGTTGATTTCGGTCATGCGGTCGAGACGTAAAGCGTCGGGGCTACTCGCGCGCCATCACGTAATCAACCAACGCGGCCACAGGACGCCCTGAAGCACCCTTCTCCTTGCCCGACCCTTTGTACGCGACGCCTGCGATGTCGAGATGGGCCCAGTCGTATTTTTTCGCGAAGCGCCACAAGAAACAGGCTGCGGTGATCGCGCCGCCTTCGCGACCTGCGACGTTGGCCATATCGGCGAAGTTTGAGTTCAGCGCCTCCTGATAATCCTCTTCGAGCGGCATGCGCCAGAAGCGGTCGTTCATCTTTTTACCTGAGGCGATGAGGCTGTCGGCGAGGGCGTCGTTGTTTGAGAAGATGCCCGCGTTGTGGCTGCCAAGCGCGACTACGCATGCGCCGGTGAGCGTGGCGATGTCGATCACGGCGCGTGGTTTGAAGCGCTCGGCGTAGGTCAAAGCGTCACACAAAATCAAGCGACCTTCGGCGTCTGTGTTGAGCACTTCAATGGTCTGGCCGCTCATGCTGGTAAACACGTCGCCCGGCTTGGTGGCCTTGCCGTTGATGTGGTTTTCGCAGGCGACGACCAGGCCGACAATGTTTTGTTTTGGCTTGAGTTCCGCTAAGGCTTTCATCACGCCAAATACGGTGCCAGCGCCGGACATGTCCCACTTCATGTGGTCCATATCGGGAGCCGGTTTGATCGAGATGCCGCCGGTGTCGAAGGTCACGCCTTTGCCTACAAACACGGTTGGTGCTTCGCCTTTTTTGCCGCCCGCGTACTCAAACACGATGAAGCGCGGCGGCTCATCGCTGCCGTTGGTTACCGACAAGAACGAGCCCATGCCGAGCTTTTCAATCGCTTTGCGATCCATCACGGTGACCTTGAGCGCTGCTCCGTCGTGCGATTTGACGAGCTTTTTCGCCTCTTCGCCCAAGCGCGTTGGCGTGCAGAAATTAGCGGGCAAGTTGCCCAGATATTTGGTGAATTCCATGCCATGAATCGTCGCAACCGATACTTTCAAGGCGGCAGGTGCGGCTTTGGCGGCCGCTTCAGGCATGCCGAAGCGCACGCGCTTGAGGCTCGGTTTCGGCTTGGCGCTGATGCCTTTGGTTTCGTCATAGCGATACGTCGCGTCGGACACGCCCATGACCATTTGTTGCATCGCGCTCACTGCATCTTCGCCCAACGGGAAGATGGTCAGCTCAGCCAGCTCCAGTTCCACGGCGGCGGCGGCGAGCCCACGGCCCGTGGCGCGTGCGTCTTTGGCGGCAAGCACCTTGCCTTCGCCAGCGCCATACACGAGCACACGGGTGGCACTGATGCCCGGCAAGTTAAACAACGGCAAAAGCTTGCCGCAACCGCCTGAAAACGCGGCCGATTTGAGCGCAGCTTTGAGCGCGCCTTTGCTGGCTTTGTCCAAATCTTCTGCGGCCCACGACAGCTTTTGGTTATCGTGAACGGCGACTGCAACCACGTCGGTCTTGGTGTTGGACGGGTGATCGGCGCGGAGGGAGAAATCGATCATGATTCTTTTCGCATTCGTTGAATAGGTAAACTCCCTAATTATCGCTAAAGCCCGCACGGGCGCAGCTCAGGTTCTTAGCCCATGATATTTCGACGCGCCTTGCTGCGCGAACTCACCACCAACGCGATTTTTGTTTTCGTGGTGCTGGTAGCGATCTTTGTTGCACAAATTCTGGTCAAGCTGATTGGCGCGGCCTCTGCTGGATCGTTGCCCACCGATGCGCTGTTGCCGCTGGTGGGTTTCCGCATCATCACGCTGCTAGCACCACTGATTGTGATCTCGGCGTTTGTGGCCATTCTGCTCACCCTCTCGCGCGCCTGGCGCGACAGCGAAATGGCGATATGGATGAGCAGCGGCCAGAGCCTGCTGTCGTGGATCAGGCCGGTCATGATGTTCGCGTTGCCTATGCTCGCCGTGGCGATGGTGCTGTCAACCATATTGTCCCCCTGGGCGGAGCGTCGATCGGTGGAATACCGCCGCGTACTTGAAGCGCGCGACGAGTTGTCGATTGTTGCCCCAGGAATTTTTCAGGAATTGCGCAAAAAGCGGCAGGTGTATTTCGTCGAAGGCGTCAACCTGATCGATGGCAAAATCAAAAACGTTTTTGTGTTTGCCGACGATCCGGCCGGGCCCTCGCTGGTGCGCGCCGAACAGGGCTTTTTGTATCAGGACAAGGGCGGCGACCGCTACGTGATCCTGGAAAACGGCCACCGCGTCAAACACACCAGTGCCACCGCAGGACCCAACGAATACGAACTGGCCAGCTTTGAGCGCTACGGAATACGCATGACCGGCAATGAGGTCAAAGACGACCCACTCGAAGAGCGCGCCAAAGAAACGATGGCGCTGCTCAGCGAGGCGACACCATCGGGCCTCGGACAAGTGTTCTACCGGCTCTCCGTGCCGTTGGCAGGCATCGCGCTGGCGTTGCTCGCGATTCCGCTTGCCTACGTGAACCCGCGACTTGGCCGCTCGATTAATCTCATCATCGCGATTCTGCTGCTGATGATTACCTTGAACGTGATGAACATCATGCAGTCGCAAATCGACAAGCAGGCGATCAGCTTGCCCGCAGCGCTGGTGGTCTTTCACGGTACGCTTGCGCTGATCGTATTTGCCATCTTTTATCGCCGCTACCGCGGTGTCGTTTTCGGTGTGCGCGCCAATGCGTCAGTGACGCCACAAGCGTCGCCATGAAGACACTGCGACGCTATCTGGCCAAGGAGGTCGTGCTCTCCGGTCTGCTGGTGCTGGCAGCGCTATTGATGCTGTGGGTGTTCTACGACCTGCTGGCCGAGCTGGGCTCGCTCAAGGCGCTCAACACCGCGCAATTTCTGGTGCTGGTCGCGGCTACCGTTCCAGGGCATTTATATGAATTGATTCCCATCGCCGCGCTGATCGGCACATTGTTCGCTCTGGCGCAACTCGCGAGCAACAGCGAATATGGCGTGATGCGCACGTCCGGCGTCTCAACACTGCAAGTGGCGGGGGTTTTGTTAAGCGTGAGCCTGGTGGCGGCATCCATCGTTTTTGTGGTGGGTGAATACGTCGTGCCGCGCGCTGAGCAGCTCATCCTGAGGGTGCGCGCGTTCTCAGGTGCCAGCCCACTGGTCGCGCGTACCTTTGAATCCGGCTTCTGGTTTAAGGATGGCAACACGTTTATCAACATCGGCAGCGTCCTGCCCGATGGTGCGCTCAAAACCGTGCGTGTATTCGAATACGCGGATGGCACCAATCTCGCCCGCACCATCATTGCCGATGGAGCGACGTTTCAGGCCGGGCAACAGTGGAATTTGCAGCGAGTAACAGAAACCCAGTTTGACGCCGATGCCAGCGTCACCGTGCTAAAGCAGGATCAACGTCCCTGGAACACCGTACTCACGCCGAATATGCTCTCGGTGCTACAGATCGCGCCAGAGCGGCTGTCGATCGCCGGGCTGTGGGAATACATCTCACATCTGCGCAACAACAAGCAGGATTCGCGACGATTCGAGGTGGCACTATGGGGCAAATTTTTCTACCCGCTTGCCACGTGTGTGCTGATGTTGCTAGCGCTGCCGTTTGCGCAGATTCAACAGCGTTCAGCGGGCATTGGCACCCGGATTTTTGTTGGCATTTTGTTGGGGCTCGTATTCATCGTCTGCAACAGGCTGTTTTCGTACCTCGCGTTGTTGCATGAATGGCCACCGTTTCTGGGTGCGATTTTG